>NZ_DCLI01000084.1:0-74050 GCF_002320975.1 Clostridium sp. UBA1652 | reverse complement strand
GCCACTCGGGAACTCCTCCATATTTTTGGAGCTGGCAATAGGAATCGAACCTACAACCTGCTGATTACAAGTCAGCTGCTCTACCGTTGAGCCATGCCAGCGGATTTATCTAGATTCTTTACAGAACCGACAATGATTAGTATAAGGGGATAAGTAATAAGTTTCAACTCTTAAAATACCTCATTTACAGGTATTATTACACTTAAACTCCTATTTTCTATATTTTTCTCCTTATTAGTCTATTATTTGATTTTTTCAAACTTTCTTTTAAACCTATACACTAATATGATTTTCTATTTTTTCTATATCTATATAAGGACTGAGAATTTTTTTAACTTCTTCATAATCACTTGCTTTTAATCTATTTTTTAATATTTTAACTATATCTTTAGCTCCATCCACTTCATCTCCATTATCTAATATATCTTTGATTTGTGCATAATCAAAATTAGATAATTTACTTGCATAATAAAGCAATTTTGCTTTGTTAGATACAGAAATTTTCTTCTCTATTGTATTTTTATCCACCTTAAAAATCATACTTGCAGTCAAAGATTCTTCTTCATCTTTATCAGGTTCATAATATTTATTTTGGGAATTATCTATATACGAATTTTCATTTTCGTTTCCTTCAACTTTAATTAATGGATCATTATTTTCAACTTTCTCTTCGTCATCTGCTTTGTTTTTCTTTTCTAATCTATCATTTGTTACACTAGTACTATTTTCATTATTTGATTTATCTGCAACTTGTTTTTTAGATGTATTAGTATTTTTAACTTGTACGCTTTGCTCTGTTGATTTTTTAGGATTACTTGGGTATAAGATAAATACTACACTTATAATTGTTGCTAATATAACTAATATTGTTAAAATTTTTTTACTCATTTTATCACCTCTCTACTATTAACCTTTATTGCCATTATTTATCAATTTTATACTTTTGATATTATAATTTTTTATTATATATAATAACGTTCTTTTTGCTTGCATATATAATAAAGTACTGTTTATACATCAAGTAGAAAGGATGGTTTTTTTGAATAAAGTTAAAGTAAATTATAAAGAAAATATGGCCTATTACGAAATAGCTTACTTCTTGAGAGACTATATAAAAGACAATACTGTAATAGTCTGTATAGGAACTGATAAATGTATAGGAGATTCTCTTGGACCACTAGTAGGTACATTACTAAAAGAAACTCTAATACCCTTACCAATTTACGGAACTTTATCTTCACCTATCCACGCATTAAATATAGATAAAAAATTAGTTGAGATTAATAAAAATCATCCTAATTCTTTAATAATAGGCATAGATGCTTGTCTAGGAGATATTAATTCAATAGGTGAAATTCATGTTAGAGATTATGCTATACATCCTGGAAAGGGTGTTGGAAAAACACTTCCCGATGTAGGTAATGCCTCTATTATAGGAATTGTTGATTCAAGCAGCGCCACTGAAATTTTTTCTAATCGAACTATACGCCTTTCTTTGATAATGGATATGAGTAAATCTATTGTTAAAGGCATCGTTCACTCTTACTATTTGAGTGATATAAAAAAACTTTCTATATAAAAATAAAATGCTGCTAAAAATTCTATATTTTAGTAGCATTTTATTTTTATAAATACTCTATTTATCTGAGATTAAAAACTCACCATGTCCTTTTTCTAATGATGTTAATGCTTTTCCAGATCCTAAAACAACACAATCTACTGAATTATCAGCTACATTAACTTTTACTCCAGTTTCTATCTCAATTAATTTATCGAATCCATAAAGTAAGGCTCCTCCACCAGTCATTAATATTCCTTTATCTATTATATCTGCTGCTAATTCAGGTGGGGTTTTTTCTAAAACATCTCGAATTTTATCAATTATTAATCTTACTGGTTCCTCTAATGCCTTTGTAAGTTCTTCAGTAGTTACTTCTATGTTATCTGGCAATCCAGTAATTAAATTTCTTCCTTTTACTATAGAAGTAACATTTCTTGAACCTCTTAGTGCTGATCCTGCAGTTATTTTAAGCTCTTCTGCTGATTTTTCTCCGATCATAAGCTTGTATTTACTTCTTATAAATCTGATAATAGATTCATCAAACTTATCTCCAGCAACCTTAATTGATGCTCTTACAACTACACCATTTAGTGATATAATTGCTATATCAGTGGTTCCTCCACCAATATCAATAACCATTGTTCCATTTGGTTTTGAAATATCTAATCCAGCTCCTATTGCAGCTGCAAGTGGTTCCTCTATTAAAAATACAGACTTAGCTCCTGAGTTTTTAGCAGCATCTACAACTGCCCTTTTTTCAACTTCAGTTGATTGTGATGGTACACATACCATAACCTTTGGTGCAGAAATTTTTCTTTTACCGCAACTTTTTTGAATAAAATGTTTTAACATTTTTTCAGTAATGTCGTAATCAGATATTACTCCATCTCTTAATGGACGTACTGCTACGATATTCCCTGGGGTACGACCAATCATCTTTCTTGCTTCTTCTCCTACAGCTAGTACCTTATTTGAATTTTTATCCACTGCTACTACTGAAGGTTCTTTTAATATAATCCCTTTTCCTTCCATATAAACTAACACAGTAGCTGTACCTAAATCTATGGCTAAGTCGCTTCCCATCTTCCAAAACCACATTTCATATTCACTCCTATAATGATAAAATTCGAAAATATTTAAAATTTTTCAACAATATTCTCCTTTTTATATTATAATATGGAATAATGAATCTATTCAATAGCCTTGTACTTTAATTTTGTAGCTTTTCCACCTCTAATATGCCTTTCAGCTTTATTTAAATCTAAAATATATTTTGCTTCCTGTGCTATAGATGGGTTAATTTTAGGTAATCTTTCAGTCATATCTTTATGAATAGTACTTTTACTAACACCAAAAACCTTTGCAGTTTTTCTAATTGTAGCTTTCGAATCTATTATATACTGAGCAACCTCTAATACCCTTTCTTCAATATAGTCTTTCAAAGCTGGATCCTCCTCATTTAGTTATATTAGTTAATACTCATTTATTTAATGTTCTTAGAAATCAGCCATTTTGTTAAATGACTGATTTCAATTATATAAATTAATTATTGTGTCTTAAGTGTAAAATATTTTAATGGATCAACTTGTTCGCCTTTTGAATCTACCATTTGGAATTTCAAATGTTCTCCAACATCTTTATTAGTAAATTTCTTAGCGCTATTTCCAACTTTACCGATGACAGCTCCTTGAGTAACTTTTTGATCCTTTTTAACTTTTATATTTGAATCTAAGTTTGCATATTTACTCTTCATGCCGTTAGTATGTTTTATAACAACATACCATCCACTTAAATCACCATCTTCTTCTCCAACTTCTTCAACAACTCCTTCAGCTACAGCTAAAACATCAGTTCCAACTTTTGCTGAAATATCAATTCCTTTTATACTTTCATAATTATTGGTATCAACTTTTACCATCTCAATACCATATGAAAACTTTCTTAATAATGTACCATCTAAAGGTTTATTAAATTTAACAGTATTTGTATTTGAAACGGTGGTTGATTTTTGTGTTGTGTTTTGAGAAGTTTTATTAGCATCTTTATTATTGTCTGATTTTTCTTCATTTGACTTATCATTAGTATTTTTAACCTGATCAGCGTTATCAATTACATTGTTTCCACTAGAATCATTTATATTAATTGGTAAGTCATCCGAACTATCCGCTACAGGTGGAGTTAAATCTGCTTTAGCCTTTCTTACTGAAATCGCTGCTGCACTAGCTACCACACATAGGCACAAAAATAAAATTACGTAAAAACTCTCCTTTCTAAGTAAGTTTTTTAATTTTTCAAATCTGTTCTTTTTATCCATTAGTTATGAACACCTCCATTTGGTAGTCTGTCCTTTATAAACTAAAAAAATACAATTTTTCCATTACTTTTTTCTATTTTCTTTCGACATTTTTTACATATTTTATAATAAAAAAGAAGTTATATATGAATTAAAAAATCTAATTCATATATAACTTCTAAAATATTTTAATTTAGGTTAATTTCCTTTATATCTTTTATTTCTACCCCTTGATAATAATGCTTAAGTATCTCTTCACTTTTAGTGCCAGCTTTAGCCATTACATTTGCTCCTCTTTGACTCATTCCTACCCCATGACCATAACCAATACACTCGATATTAACCTTTCCGTTAGCTATCTTAATAGTAAAATTAGCTGACTTTATATTTAATAATGTCCTAAACTCAGTTCCTTTTACCTTAGCTCCTCCTAATTTAACTTCTGCAACAGATCCACCAGGATTTTTACTTAATATACTCACCGAACTATTTAGATTTGAGGCATTTAACTTAGCTTCTTTATATTTATTGTTAACCAATTTAATAAACTCTTCTACGGTTAATTCCTTACTTGATTTATAGCTTTTTGAATCTTCTTCTCCAGGAGAATCTACAGATCTTAAATAAGGTATATCAGATGCAAATACGGAAGCTGAATCTTCAGTTTTACCCCAGCTTGTTGAAAAAAACTGTGGATATAAAACTAGCTTCCCTTCATAACTTAATACTTTCCCTTTAGTTTCTTGTACCGCCTGCTGAAACTTCTTCCAATAATTCTCTTCCTCTTCCTGAGATTTATCCCACATTCCCATTCTTTTCTCTTTACTAATATATACCTGGCAATGTACTGTATCGCATATATCAGCTCCATTAGCCTGTTCACAAGGAGTTACTATTCTTTTTAATGCATAAGTTCTTGCTGCAATAGCTTGCGCCTTTAAAG
This sequence comes from Clostridium sp. UBA1652, assembly GCF_002320975.1. NCBI lineage: Bacteria > Bacillati > Bacillota > Clostridia > Eubacteriales > Clostridiaceae > Clostridium > Clostridium sp. UBA1652. The sequence goes on along the minus strand of NZ_DCLI01000084.1, from coordinate 69,253 downwards.
CCTCTATTTCAAATTCTGCTGGCATTTCTGCAGCTATTACTCCCACTATATACTCTTCTAAATCCATCTCTTCATTTGAATTACTTTCAACATGATGAACTTTTATTTTCGAAAAGTCTTTTTTATCATTATTTATGTTAGTATTTTCATCTTCTTTAATTGTAGTATCCTCTTTATCCTTAGGGGTAGCAATTTCTCCGTTTAGTATTATTATAGGAATTAATATTAAACACAATATAGAAGAAAAATATAATGTTACTTTTCTCATAATACCTGCATCAAAATTATATCTTTTCATAGCTATCACCTCATAATTAATTTACATAACTATATATACTCAGAAATATGAAAGCTATGACAAATAATAAAAAAATCAGCATACGCTGATTTTTTTATTCATATATTCTTGATATATTTGCACCTAACATTTTTAATTTTTCTTCAATATTAACATACCCTCTATCTATATGATATACTTCATTTATTTCTGTTTCTCCTTCTGCTACTAATCCTGCTAGTATCATTGCTGCTCCTGCTCTTAAATCTGTTGCTTTAACTCCTGCACCTGTTAATCTATCAACGCCTTCTATAATTGCTGTTCTACCATCAATTTTTATATTTGCTCCCATTCTTAGTAGTTCTTGGACATGCATAAATCTATTTTCAAAAACTGTTTCTGATATAATACTTGAACCTTTGGTGAGACTTAAAAGAGCCATCATCTGAGCTTGCATATCAGTAGGAAAACCTGGATATGGCAGAGTTTTTATATCTACTGGTCTTAATTCTCCCCTTCCATCAACTCTCATTTTCCCATTTACAAGTTCCATTATTACTCCACATTCTTTAAGTTTTTCAATAGTAGGTCTTAAATGCTCTTCATTAACTCCATTTATAGTTATTTCACTTTTAGTTATAGCTGCAGCAACCATAAACGTTCCTGCTTCTATTCTGTCAAATATAGGCTTATATACTACTGGTTTTAGATAATTAACTCCTTCAATAGTTATTTTCCCCTGCCCAGCTCCATAAACCTTTGCTCCCATAGAATTTAAGAAATTTGCTAAATCCCATATTTCTGGTTCCTCAGCAGCATTTTCTATTATAGTGGTACCTTTAGCAAAAACCGCTGCCATCATTATATTTTCTGTTGCTCCTACAGAAGGAAAGTCTAAGTAAATTCGATTCCCTATAAGTTCTTTTGCCTTAGCTTCTACATATCCATGTCCTATGGATATTTCTGCACCCAAAGCTTTTAATCCTTTTAAGTGAAGGTCTATAGGTCTTGTTCCTATATTACATCCACCAGGATGCGATAACTTACAATAACCAAACTTAGTTATCATAGGTCCCATTATTAAAAATGATGCCCTCATTTTTTTTATTAGTTCACTATTTGCATTATTAGGAATTAAATTTTTTGTATTAATTTTTAATTCTCTTGTTATTTTATTTATTTCTACTTCAGCATTTAATTCTTTTAATACATTACATATAACATATACATCCTCTAAGAGTGGTGCCTCTTTTATTGTAATTTCATCTCCACATAAAATACATGCTACTATTATTGGGAGCACAGAATTTTTTGCAGAACTAATATTAACTTCACCAGCTAAAGTATTTCCACCTTTTACTCTGATTTTTTCCATGTTATCCTCCATAAACTATTGTTAATATGTTGAAACTATTAATGGTTCGCCAATAACCATATAAGAGTTTTTTTCATATGTGCAAATAGCGAAGTTTATAGTACTATTAGCCAATTCTGCCTTCCCAGTATATCCATTATTAATTTTTAAAGATGTATAGCTCTTTATTCCTACTGCTTTCAGCTCCTTGTCTAATACTTCTTCTAAATCTCCTTGTATATCTATTCTTCCCTTAAGTTCTTTAAAATATCTCACATCATATGATACTTCCTCTAGGAGATGATTTATATTTTTTTTAACCTCTTCTAGATTTTCCTTATTATTCTTTGTTGAATATATAATTCTAAAAGAGTTTTTTTCATCATTATATACATCCACTTGAATATCATCTAATTCATTTAATATTTTATAAGAGAAAGAAGTAGTATTTTCTTCTAAAGATTTTTCTCCGTAAAACTCACTATTCATTTTGCTTTTTATTAAATCTTTAAAATCACGGTTATTTAAATAACTTTTACCTTCAACTATTAAAGTTCTCTCTACATCCTTATGGTTCTCTAAAAACTTCCCTTCTAAACTTTGAAAACCTTGGCATTTTAAATTGTAAAAATTTAAAAAAGTTAAGAGAGAAAAAAGGAAAAGTACAACCATTGCAAATTTTTTGTACTTCATTATACCCCCTACCTTTCCTCTTAATTATTGTCAAGGCAAAAAGCTTTTATTCACTTAGATATATTATTATTATATTAATTCTTTATATTTTTGTGAATATTTTCCATATAGTAAGCATAAAATAAAACCCTAACACTGCTAGGGTTTTATTTATCACAAATTATTTTTTATATCTATTCTGATTAGAGCTCTACTTAATGCTAGTTTAGCTCTTTTTTCATCAAATTTGCTTGAATCTTTTATTCTGCTTTCTGCTCTCATTTTTGCTTCCTCAGCTCTAGCAACATCTATTTCCTCTGGCCATTCACCTGATTCGCAACAAAAAGTAAGCATACCATCATTAAAAGTTACAACTCCGCTTGATGTAAATAGTATTTTTTTATTTCCTTCTTCATCTACAAACTCAGTTTTATTTGGAACAGTTATAACTGTTATAGGTGTATGATTAGCGTATATCTCTATATTCCCATCATTAGTTGGGACTATAGTTTTACTTACTTCACCTTCAAATAATTCTCTATCGGGAGTTATAATTTTCAAAGTATATTTTTTAGACATAATATTCTCCCTTCATAAGACTACTATGAATTAGCAATCTTCTTACCTTTTTCTACAGCTTCTTCTATAGATCCAACAAAAAGGAATGCTGATTCTGGAACATCATCATGTTTTCCTTCAAGAATTTCTTTAAAACCTCTAACTGTTTCAGCTACAGGTACATACTTACCTTGGAATCCTGTAAATTGTTCAGCTACAGTAAAAGGTTGAGATAAGAATCTTTGTATCTTTCTTGCTCTAGAAACTATTTGTTTATCTTCTTCTGAAAGTTCATCTATACCTAAGATAGCTATTATATCTTGTAATTCTTTATATCTTTCAAGAATATGTTTAACCTTAGAAGCTACTTCATAATGCTCTTCACCAACTATTCTAGGATCAAGAATTCTAGAACTTGAATCTAATGGGCTAACAGCTGGATAAATACCAAGTTCAGATATTTCTCTTGATAAAACTGTTGTTGCATCTAAGTGAGCAAATGTTGTCGCTGGAGCTGGATCTGTTAAGTCATCCGCTGGAACATATACTGCTTGAACTGATGTTATAGAACCATTAGTTGTTGATGTGATTCTTTCTTGAAGAGCACCCATTTCTGTTGCTAATGTTGGTTGATATCCAACTGCTGATGGAATTCTTCCAAGTAAAGCTGATACTTCTGATCCAGCTTGAGTAAATCTAAATATATTATCTATAAACAATAATACATCTTGACCTTTATCTCTAAAATATTCTGCCATTGTAAGCCCTGTTAATGCTACTCTCATTCTAGCACCAGGTGGTTCATTCATTTGACCGAATACTAAAGCAGTCTTATTTATAACTCCTGAATCCATCATTTCATGATAAAGATCATTTCCTTCTCTTGATCTTTCTCCAACACCAGTAAACACTGAAAGTCCACCATGTTGTTTAGCTATGTTGTTTATAAGTTCTTGTATAAGAACTGTCTTACCAACTCCAGCCCCTCCAAATAGACCTATTTTTCCACCTCTTTGGTATGGAGCAATTAAGTCTATTACCTTAATACCAGTTTCAAACATCTCTGGTTCAACAGATTGTTCTTGAAAGGTTGGAGCTGGTCTATGAATTGGGTAATACTTTTCAGCCTTTACCTCTTCCTTTTCATCCATAGGGCTACCTAGAACATTAAATAATCTACCTAGAACCTGTTCTCCTACAGGTACTGATATAGGTTTTCCTGTATCTAAAGCATCCATACCTCTTTTTAATCCTTCAGTAGCTTCCATCGCTATAGCTCTAACTATATCATCACCTATATGTTGTTCAACTTCAGCTACAACTTTATGTTCTCCCATGCAAATTTCAATTGCATTATATATGTTTGGAAGAGCATCTGTATCAAATTTTATATCAATAACTGGTCCAATTACTTGAACTACTTTTCCGATAGTACCAGGCATTAGTATACCTCCTCACTATTTTTGAGCCTCAGCTCCACCAACTATTTCAGAAATTTCTTGAGTTATAGCGGTTTGTCTGATTCTATTATATTTAGTATTTAATGCATCTAATAAATCACTTGCATTATTAGTTGCTCCATCCATTGCAGTCATTCTAGCACTTTGCTCGCTCGCCTTAGAATTTAGCATGCAATTTAATATATATGATTTCAAATAAATATCCAAGGTTCCTTCAACAACTTCTTCAATATTAGGTTCTGCTATAATATTAGCTTTTTTACCTTCTATTTTATCCATTGGAAGTAATTTAACTTTTTTCAAATTTTGTTTAACAGGGGAAATAAATTCAGCATATATCACATTTATTTCTGAAATACTTCCCTCTTTATAAAGTCTAATTGCATGTTCATAAATTATCTTAGCTTCCTTAATCGTTGGTACGTCTGGTATATCAACATATTCTGCTAATGTACTTTGATTATACCTCTTAAGATAAGATAATCCTTTTTGCCCTACAACCATAACCTCAGCATTTTCTGCGTTTACGCTTTGAGTCATAAAATAATTTACTATATTTCCATTAAACCCTCCACATAATCCTGTATCGGATGCAATTAAAATATATAATGCAGGTCCCTGATTATTAGCTTTAAAATAAATACTATTGTCATCTTCCTCTATAGAACTTATTAAACTTTCTGTTAAATCTTTTAAAGAATTAAAGTATTTATCATTAAAAGAAAGTTGTTTTCTTGTTTTTCTAAGTTTTGAAGTGGCAACAAGTCCCATGGCTTTTGTAATTTTCTTTGTATTAGTTATAGACTTAATTCTTCTTTTTATCTGGATAAGTCCTGCTCCTGCCATATATCCACCTCCTAAAAGATGGCATAGCTTTTAGCTATGCACCTTATTTTATTAGGTTTTAATTCCTTACACCTTATTATATTAGGCTTTTAATTCCTTCACTTATATCTAGGTATCAATTCTTTACACCTTATTGTATAGGTTATAATTTACTGCTACGCATTTTGTAGAAACATTTTCTTAAATTCGAATATAGCTGATTCTAAACCAGTCTTAATTTCGTCGCTTAATACTTTTTGTTCAATTATAGCTTTTCCTACTTCTCTATGGTGTGTATCCATAAATTCTAAAAACTCTGCTTCAAATTTCTTAATATCAGAAACTTTAATATCTGATAAGAAATCATTAACTGCAGAATAAAGAATCATTATCTGCTTTTCAACATCCATAGGTTTATATTGAGCTTGTTTTAATATCTCTACTAATCTCTTACCTTTTTCTAATCTCATTTTAGCATCTTTATCTAAATCAGATCCAAATTGAGCAAAAGCTGCAAGTTCTCTGTATTGAGCTAGCTCTATTCTTAATGTTCCTGAAGCTTGCTTCATAGCTTTTATCTGAGCGTTACCACCAACTCTTGATACAGAAATACCTGCATTAACAGCTGGTCTTTGACCTGCATAAAATAATTCTGACTCAAGGAATATCTGTCCATCAGTTATAGATATTACGTTTGTTGGTATATAAGCAGTAACGTCTCCTGCTAATGTTTCAATTATAGGAAGGGCTGTTAGTGATCCTGAACCATTCTTCTCTGAAAGCTTCGCAGCTCTTTCTAGAAGTCTTGAATGTATATAGAATACATCCCCTGGATAAGCTTCTCTTCCTGGTGGTCTCCTAAGTAATAATGACATTGTTCTATAAGCAACCGCATGTTTAGACAAATCATCATATACTATGAGAACATCTTTTCCTTTATTCATGAAGTATTCTCCCATAGAACATCCTGCATAAGGAGCAAGATATTGAAGAGGAGCACTATCAGAAGCTGTTGAAGTTACTACGATTGTGTAATCCATAGACCCCATTTCAGTAAGTGTGTTAACTATATGTGCAACTGTAGATTGTTTTTGACCAATAGCTACATATATACATATAACATCTTTGCCTCTTTGATTTATAATAGCATCTAAAGCTAATGCTGTTTTTCCAGTCTGTCTGTCTCCGATTATTAGCTCTCTTTGACCTTTACCTATAGGAATCATTGTATCTATAGCTTTTATTCCAGTTTGTAGAGGTTCATTAACTGAACTTCTATCAATTATGCTTGGCGCTGGAACTTCTATTGGTCTAAAACCATCATTTTTAATAGGTCCTTTCCCATCTATAGCTACTCCTAAAGAGTTAACAACCCTGCCTACAAGTGCGTCTCCAACTGGTACCTCAACTATTTTTCCGGTTCTCTTTACAATGTCACCTTCTTTTATTCCTTCTTCTGATCCTAAAAGAACACATCCAACATTGTCTTGTTCTAAGTTTAGTGCCATTCCATATATATTGTTAGGAAATTCTAAAAGCTCTCCTTCCATACAATCGTCAAGGCCATAAACTCTAGAAACACCGTCACCTATTTGAATTATAGTACCAGAATCCACTGTTTTTATTTGTTTTTCATATTTTTGAATTTCATTTTTAATAATGGATGTAATTTCTTCTGGTTTGATATTCATAGACTCACCTCTATTCTCTCTTTAGCATACGAGCTTTCATTTCGTCGAGTTTGGATTTTACTGTTCCATCTATTACATCATTTCCAACTCTAACGTATAACCCACCAATTATGCTTTTATCAATTTCCTCTTGAAGAACCACTTTTTTATCATATTTATTCTGTAAATTTTCTGTTAGCTTATTATGCTGTTCTTCTGTAAGGGGAATAACACTTTTAACTTTAGCAATTAAAGTATTATTTCTCTCTAAATGAATTTTTTCCATTTCATTTAGTTTTTCTTTTAAATAAAGGATTCTATCTTTTTCTATAAGTAATAATAGGAAAGATAATAATTCTTCATCAATTTTTCCTTTAAATATATTTACAAAAGTACTTTTCTTTTTAGATGTACTTATTTGAGGATGTTTTATTACTTCATAAAACTCTGGATTATTGTACACAAGATCGCAGATTTCTCTCAAATCACGTAAATATTCTTCTACCTTACCTTTTTCTTCTCCAACCTGATAAAGAGCTAAAGCATATCTTCTATCCAAATATTCATACATATTAAATACCTACCTTAGCTATAAAGTCATTAATAAGTTTTCTATGTTTTTCCTCATCAATACTTTCTTCTAAAGCTCTTACGGATAGCATTACTGCTAAATCAACAACTTGCTTCTTTAATTCAGCTTCTGCTTTATTTTTTTCTCTTTCAACTTCAACTTTTGCTCTTTCCATTACTACATTTGCTTCTTTATTAGCTTCTTGAAGAATTTCACTGTGAACTTTATCAGCCTTTCTTTTATATTCTTCAGTAATCTTCTTACCTTCTTCTCTTGCTGATTTAAGTATTCTTTCATTTTCAAGCTTAAATATTCTAGCTTTTTCTAAATCTTCATCTGCTCTTATTATCTTATCTTCAATTTCATTTTGTCTATCTTCTATAACATCTTTTACTTTATTAAAGAAGTAGTGCTTTAAAATTGCTAACAAAATAATAAAATTTATTATAGTTCCTACAATCAACGACCAATTTATTTCCATCTCGAAGCCCATGCCTCCCTTCTGGAGTCAATAATTAATTTATAATTCCATTTATTTGTTTATTATTTTATACCTACAAAAATTAATAAGATTGATATTAATAGTCCATATATAGCTGTTGCTTCAGCAAAACCACAACCTATTAATAAAGTAGTAGTTATTTTTCCGCTTTGTTCTGGTTGTCTAGAAATACCTTCTACAGCCTTACCTGTTGCATTTCCTATACCTATACCAGCTCCAATTCCTACTAATACAGCGATACCTGCCCCTAATGCTCTCATTGCAATTTCCATTTTTGTTCCTCCTTAAAATTTAGATATTAATGTTCTGCTACTATTTTTATGTTAATCATGGTCAACATAACAAAAATGACCATTTGTATAACACCATCGAATATATCGAAATATGCATGTAAAAATATTGGTATTCCTATTTGTGCAAAGAAAGAAAGACTTCCTAAAGCTTGATATACCAATTCTATAAGTACTGTTGCTGCCATTATATTACCAAAAAGTCTCAATGAAAGAGATACAGGTAACATTATTCTTTCCATTATATTTAATGGAAGCATAGCCGCAAATGGCTGACCTAGTCCTAAAAAGTAATGTTTGATCCCTATAGTTTTAATTGCATAAGCCTGAACAACCACAAAAGTCATTAAAGCTAATCCTAATGTAACACTATAGTTTTCAGTAGGTGGTGCCACACCTATTAATCCGGTTAAATTTAGCAATAGAATAAAAATCGCTAGTGTGCCTATGTATGGAATAAATCCTACATATTTTTCGCCCATATTTTGAACAACAACACCTTTTATAGCATTATAAAGGACTTCCACAACTGTTTGCTTTTTATTTGGTCTTTTTTTCATACCTTTAGTTGCCCAAAAAGCTAATAAAATAATTATTAACATTATTATCCACTGTATTACAAGTTCTTTAGTAATATCTATTGTAAAATTCCCAACTATAAAAGAATACAATGGTTTTGATTCTTCCATAAGCATAATCACTTCCTTTCTTTAATAAAAATCCAATAAAAAATTAAACATATATGATGAGATATAAATCCACCTAAATATGCTAAAAACATAATTAAGTCATTTGTGAAAGGAATTGCTACTAATATTATTAGTAATATTCTTAACATATATCCTATATTTATGAGAATTGGTTTCTTCAAAAAGTACTTTCCCATAATAATTCCACTAGACATGAAATTTATTAAACCTAAAATTGCACCTATAAAATATGCAAATGCAATTTTTATACCTAATAACGGTAATAATGCTACTGTTACACCCATTATTATTATAATCGTAAACCTAAAATTCTTAACTAGTAGTTCTTTTAAGGATTTATCCATAAGTTTGACTCCTTTTTGTAATGCCTGTGATTATTATATACTGTTAGTTTTTATTAACAAAACATTATATCAGACTAAAATACATCTTATTTCGTCAAATTGCCTTAATAGCTTAAAATACTAAGCTTTATGTCGGGATATCTTACTAATTTTTCTCTTATCTATAATAATAAATAATTCTTGCATCTCAATTCATTATTAAGAATTTTCTGATTATTTTATTTTTATGCAACATCTAGTTTGACAACATTTTCAATTAATATTTTTTTGCTATTTTTTTATTGAAATTAGTAATTTCTTGATATATTTTGAATTTAATTAAACTTGCCTCATCAAACATTTTCTTTTTTAAATCCACAATTGAATAATGTCATTCACTTTTATTCACAAAATATTTATCAGTAATTACTTTTAATTTCTATATTGAAGCTATCTTTTTATAATTATAGGAATAAAGAAGGTAGCTAGACCCTTTATACCCTTATTTCATCTCACTTTTCAGGGTAATCAATCCCCTATTTAATAACCTATGTTACTTCACTAAGGAATAAAAAAATACCTATCAAACAAAGACTGAAATCATTGTTTGATAGGTATCTTATATAATTAACTATTCTCTTTCAACTATTAAGGCTGTTCCAAGTCCACCACCTATGCATAAAGTAGCTAGACCTTTTTTAGCATCTCTTTTTTCCATTTCATGAAGTAATGTAACTAATATTCTTGCTCCTGAAGCTCCAACTGGATGACCTAATGCTATAGCTCCTCCATTAACATTAACTTTACTCATATCAAATTCTAAATCTTTAGCAACTGCTAAACTTTGAGCTGCAAAAGCTTCATTTGATTCTATTAAATCTAAATCACTAACTGTTAATCCTGTTCCTTCTAATGCTTTTTTAGTAGCATGGAATGGTCCATATCCCATTATTGAAGGATCTAATCCTTTTGAACCATAAGAAAGGATTTTTGCTAATGGTTTTATTCCTAATTCTTTTGCTTTATCTGCACTCATAACAACTATCGCTGCTGCTCCATCATTGATTCCTGATGCATTACCAGCTGTTACTATTCCATCTTTCTTAAATGCAGGTCTAAGTTTTGCTAACGATTCTTTAGTTGTTCCGAATCTTGGGAACTCATCAGTATCAAATACTTTTGGTTCTCCTTTTCTTTGTGGAATAACTACTGGAACTATTTCATCTTTAAATCTTCCTGATTTTATAGCTTCTTCTGCTTTTTGTTGAGAAGCTGCTGAGAAAGCATCTAATTCGTCTCTAGTAAGTCCCCATTGTTCTCCTATATTTTCAGCTGTAACTCCCATGTGGTAGTCATTGAATGCATCCCATAGAGCATCATTTATCATAGAGTCAACCATTTTTCCATCGCCCATTCTTTGACCCCATCTTGATGATTTTAATAAATATGGAGCTTGTGACATATTTTCCATACCACCAGCAACTACTACATCTGCATCTCCAGCTTTAATCATTTGAGCTGCTAGAGCAACTGCTCTTAATCCTGATCCACATACTTTATTTATTGTCATAGCTGGTACTTCTAATGGTAATCCTGCCTTTACAGCTGATTGTCTTGCAACATTTTGACCTAATCCAGCTTGAATAACATTTCCTAATACAACTTCATCAACATTTTCAGGGTTTATTCCTGCTCTTTTAACTGCTTCTTTTACTACAATTGCGCCTAAATCTGCTGCTGATACGTCCTTTAAGCTTCCTCCAAAGGTTCCTAATGCAGTTCTAACTGCACTTACAATAACAACTTCTCTCATTTTGATAACCCTCCCACGGATATATTTAAAGATTTTATTTTCATTTATAACTTCTCTTTTATTATAACTTCTATTTTATCTTTAATCAAGATTTTTGATAAAAAAATAACAAACTTTTCTCTTCATTAACTCATTATTCATTTCTATATAAGCAATTTTATATATATTATTTTCCTTATTTATATTATTTTAAATATTTACTACCATTATATCATGGTTACTTAGATAATTTTATATCAATATTTTAGCCATAAATCTGGTTATCTGGATTTCTGGATTTCTGGATTTCTGGATTTCTGGATTTCTGGTTATATGGTTATTAAACATAATGTAAAAATCCAACTAATTCTCTTGATTAAAATAAAAAACTCAGACTTATAGCTGAGTTTTTACTTTAATTATTTTTAAATTCCTCTATTTCTTTATCGCTTAATCCAAAATATTTTTCGATAGCATCCACTATTCTTTCAGATGCTTTACCATCCCCATATGGATTAACAGATTTACTCATTTTTTCGTAAGCTTCTTTATTTCTTATTAAATCGTTAGCTTCTTTAATTATAGTTTCTACATCTGTTCCAACAAGCTTTACAGTTCCTGCTTCTACAGCCTCAGGTCTTTCTGTTACATCTCTTAAAACTAATACAGGTTTTCCTAAGTGAGGAGCTTCTTCTTGTAAGCCTCCTGAATCAGTCATTACCATAAAACACTTATTCATAAGATTATGAGTTTCTTTTGTATCCTGAGGAGTAAGTAGATGAACTCTTTCTTTGTCATTTAGGTGTTTGTATACCACATCTTTTACCACTGGGTTTAAATGCACTAAGTAAACTAATTCTACATCTTTATTTTCTTCTACTATAGTTTTTAAAGCAGTGCATATATTTTCTATTCCCTCTCCCCAATTTTCTCTTCTATGAGCTGTTATCATTATTACTTTCTTTTTGTTAAAGTCTATGTGATTAAGCTCTTCTGTTTCAAATACATATTCTTCTTTTACTGTATGCTCCATAGCATCTATAACAGTGTTTCCTGTAACATATATATCTTCTTCTTTTACACCTTCTCTTAAAAGATTGTTTTTAGATCCTACCGTTGGAGCAAAGTGTATATCTGCTAAGGCTCCTGTAAGCTTTCTATTCATCTCTTCTGGAAAAGGAAAATATTTATCAAAGGTTCTTAGTCCAGCTTCTACATGCCCAACCTTTATCTGTTTATAAAAAGCTGCAAGTGCTCCACCAAATGTTGTAGTAGTATCACCATGAACTAATATCATATCGGGCTTCTCTTCTTCAAAAACTTCTTCTAAACCTTCTAACACTTTGGTGGTTATTCCTGTTAGAGTTTGCTTACTCTTCATTATGTTTAAGTCATAATCTGTCTTAATATCAAAATAATTTAAAACTTGGTCTAGCATTTCTCTATGTTGTGCTGTTACACATACCTTTGAAACTATGCCTTCTCTTTTTTCTAATTCTTTTACTAATGGTGCCATTTTTATTGCTTCTGGTCTTGTACCAAATATAGTAAATATTTTTATCTTTTTCATGTTTCCTCCATTAGGATTAATATCCTTTAACCTCATAATTTAACGACTCATCATTTTCTATCCACTCATCTACATAGAATATTTTAAATTCATCTTTAGAGTTTCTTATTATTATCTTTTCAATTCCAGAATTAATTATTAATCTTTTGCACATGGAACAAGAATTGGCATCTTTTACATATTCTTTTGTTTTTGAGTCTTTTCCTACTAAATATAAAGTTGCACCTATCATATCTCTTCTAGCTGCACTTATTATGGCATTTGCTTCACTATGTACACTTCTACAAAGCTCGTAATGAGTTCCTCTTGGAACATTTAGTTTTTCTCTAACGCATGTTCCTATGTCAAGACAATTCTTTCTTCCTCTAGGTGCTCCAGTATAACCTGTAGATATAATCTCATCATTTTTTACAATTATAGATCCATAGTTTCTTCTTAAACAAGTTCCTCTTTCTAAAACGGTTTCTGCTATATCCAGATAATAATTGTATTTATCTCTCCGCTCCATTATCCCACCTCAAAGAACATTTTGATATAATTATAAAATAAATCTGCCTTAATGTAAATAAAGGTTGGATTAACCAACCTCATTTACTTAAATCTATTTTTTACTTTGTGCCAAATAATCTGTCTCCAGCATCACCTAGACCTGGAACTATGTAGCCATGTTCGTTTAACTTTTCATCTATTGCTCCAACATATATATCTACATCTGGATGTATTTCTTGTACATATTTGATTCCTTCTGGAGCTGATATTAAACATACAAGTCTAAGGTTTTTAGCTCCTTTTTCTTTAAGTAATGTTAAAGCATCCGCTGCTGATCCACCAGTTGCAAGCATAGGATCTACTACCATTATATCTCTTTCAGCTATATCTTGTGGTAATTTACAGAAGTACTCTACTGGTTTAAGAGTTTCTTCATCTCTATATAATCCAATGTGTCCAACTTTTGCTGCTGGTATTAGTTTTAACATTCCATCAACCATACCAAGACCTGCTCTTAATATAGGAACTATTGCTAATTTCTTTCCTGATAAAACTCTGTGTTTAGTTTTACATATAGGTGTTTCTATTTCAACATATTCTGTTTGAAGATCTCTAGTAACTTCATAAGCCATTAACATTGAAACTTCTTCTACAAGCTCTCTAAAGTCTTTAGCCCCTGTATTTTTGTCTCTTATAAGCGCCATCTTGTGGAATATTAATGGGTGGTTTAATTGTGTTAATTTGCTCATTTAAAAATCCTCCTAATATTATCTATAATATTTTTCTTCTATTTTTGTTATTTTGTCTATTCTATTTTGATGTCTATCTCCTTGAAATTCAGAATTTAAGAAGGTATCAACTATATCTATTGCAAGTCCTGGACCAACAACTCTTTCTCCTAATGCTAAAATATTAGCATTATTATGTTCTCTTGTTGCATGCGCACTAAAAGTGTCACTACATAATGCAGCCCTTACTCCTGGAACTTTATTTGCAGCTATACTGATTCCTATACCAGTTCCACATATTAAAATTCCAAAATCGTATTCTTTGCTTACTACAGCTTCTGCTACATTTAAAGCATAATCTGGATAGTCGCAAGATTCTTTAGTAAAGGTTCCATAATCCTTATATTCAATTGATTTACTTTCTAAATAATTGATTATTTCACCTTTTAAATTGTATCCACCATGATCACAGCCAATTGCTATCTTCATCGTTATACACCTCCATATTAAATTTGTGGTAATCTATCCAAAAAAAAGAAGAAAAAGTATCTAAAGAATACCTTCTTCCTCTTTAATTTTTAGCAATAATTTATTTATTAACTTTTCTAATTGAGAATATGTCTTCTCATAAATAGCTAAGTCTCCACCATATGGGTCTATTACATCCCCATTTTCACCTACATACTCACAAAGTGTATAAACTTTTTGAGAACCATAAGGTAGAGCATCTATTAATGCTCTTTTCATTGATGAAGTCATAGTTAGAATTATATGGGCCTCATCTAATTCTATATTAGTTAACTGCACTGCTTTTCTATTTGAGAAATCAACTCCTAAATTTGAAAAAATTAGTTCTTTAGAGTTATTTGATGTTTTACTACCAGGAAATACGCTAATTCCAGCAGAATGAGCTATTATATCTTTGTTTTTATTCAAATTATTAAATATAGCTTCAGCTATAGGACTTCTGCAAGTGTTTCCTGTACAAACAAAAAGAATCTTCTTCATCAAAACCTCCATTAAACTTCTAAAATATCATAAGCAGCAGCTTTTTTTAACCTATTCATTATAGCAATTCCTAAATCTTTTTCTTCATATCCTTCTGCAAGGATTATGTCTACAGCTTTATCATCAAAACTCCTTAAAGCCTCGAAAAGATTTTTTGCTATTTCATTCATTCTATTTCTAGATCCTAAAGAAATACGCTCTGCTTTATTAGGATAATGCTCAATATGTTCATCACAAGTCATTATTCCAACCTTTAATCCAGCGTCTATATAATTTTGCAACAAATCTCTAATTTTTTCAATAGTTTTTTCTGTATTTCCATTTATTATTTTGATTTTAGCTTTAGGAGCATAGTGTCTATACTTCATTCCTGGTGCTTTTGGTTTTATATTTTCATTACTTTTTTTCATTATTGCTGGATCTATATATATTCTTTCATCTATCTCTTTAAGCATTTCCAAAGTAATTCCACCTGGTCTTAAAATACAAGGAGGATCTACACTTAAATCCAATATTGTTGATTCTACACCTACATCACTTCTGTTTCCGCCTAATATGTATTCAATCTTTCCCTCTAAGTCTTCAATACATCTTTCTACATCTGTAGGGCTTGGTCTACCTGAAATATTCGCTGATGGTGCTGCTATTGGTGTACCTGAACTCTCTATTAACTTTAATGCAATCTCATTACTAGGCATTCTTATTCCTATTGTATCTAAATTGGCAGAAGTCACATCAGGTATTATATTATTTTTCTTAAATATTAAAGTTAATGGTCCTGGCCAAAACCTATCCATAATTTTATTCGAAATACTTGGAATTTCTTGAACTAAACTTTCAAGATTTTTGTTAGCTACATGAATTATAAGAGGATTATCCTGTGGTCTTCCTTTTGCTTCAAATATCTTTTTTACTGCTAGTGGATTTAACGCGTCTGCTCCCAATCCATAAACTGTCTCTGTAGGAAATGCAACAACTCCACCCTCTTTAATTACACTTGCTGCCTCTTCTATTCTTTTATAATCATTGTGTATATCTTTAATTATAGAAATTTTAGTGTCCATATGATTCTCCTTAAATCTCTTTTTGCCCTCTAGCTATTTTTATATTCTCTATAGCATCAAGAGTATATGTAGCTTTAACACAATTTTTAAAAATAATATCTAGTAAGTTATACTTTACTAAAGAACCTTTTCTAATAATTAGAAAATAGAACATGTTCTCTGGATTTAATTTTTTTATTTTTATGTATTCTTCATTTACCATCGGATACTTTTTTAGAAATCCTTGAGTTATAGGTTTATAATTTTTATTTTTAAATCTTACTGTTGATATTATTATTATTTCCATATCATCTTTTGATTTTTCTGTGTGAACTAATTGTACTTTATCGCATAATATCAGCAATTCTTTGGAAAACAATCCACACTTATATTTCAATTTATTGTTATGGCAGCTAAACTCAATTTTCTCCCAGTTAACTTTGTGAATTAATGCCAGTAATATAAGTGTTTCTATAAAAACTAAATATGCTATAAAAAATGCTTGAGTCATATCTGTTAACAAAACTATAATAGGCAGTAATATAAAAATAAATATCATTAGAATTTTGAATCTTTTAGAGGACTTTTTTTGTTTTTTAATTGCTTTTGATATATTCATAAACTACCTCCTTTAAGATTAACAGTTGATAAAAAAACTCAGCATAGCTGAGTTTTTTATGTTAAAAATTTAGTTGACTCATATGAATTAATAGCTATCATTGTTTCCCATTAATTTCATTTTTTCTGCTTGGTCTGCTGTTATTAGAGAGTTTATCATTTCAGTTAAATCTCCATCCATAAAAGTATCTAACTTGTATAGAGTTAATCCAATTCTATGATCTGTAATTCTTCCTTGTGGATAGTTGTATGTTCTAATTCTTTCAGATCTATCTCCTGTTCCAACTTGGCTCTTTCTATCTTCTGCTATTCCAGCTGTTCTTTCCGCCTCTGCTATTTCAAATAATCTAGATCTTAATATCTTCATAGCTTTTTCTTTGTTTTTAAGCTGCGATTTTTCATCTTGGCAAGCAACTACAAGTCCTGATGGAATATGTGTTATTCTTACAGCTGAGTCTGTTGTATTTACCGATTGACCTCCATTACCTGAAGATCTATAAACATCTATTCTTAGGTCTTTTTCATTTATTTCAACTTCAACATCATCAACTTCTGGAAGAACTGCTACTGTAGCTGTTGAAGTGTGTATTCTTCCTGATGATTCTGTGTCTGGAACTCTTTGTACTCTGTGTACTCCACTTTCATACTTAAGTTTAGAGTAAGCTCCATCTCCTTTAATCATAAATACAACTTCTTTGAACCCACCAATATCTGTTTCATTTACACTCATAAGCTCGACTTTCCATCTTTGAGTTTCTGCATATCTTGTGTACATTCTAAAAAGATTATATGCAAATAGAGCCGCTTCTTCTCCACCTGCTCCCCCTCTTATTTCCACAAATACGTTTTTATCATCATTAGGGTCTTTTGGTAGTAACAAAATTTGAATTTCATTAGCTAGAATTTCTTCTCTTTCTGTTAGCTCTCTTATTTCTTCTTGAATCATTTCTTTCATTTCTTTGTCACTTTCAGAACCAAGCATTTCTTTGTTTACTTCTAGGTCTTCAGTTGCAGTTTTATATTCTCTATATTTATTAACTATTATCTCTAAATCAGCGTGTTCCTTACAAAGTTTTCTCCATTCATTTTGGTTTGCCATAATAGATGGATCACTTATTTTTACTGATAACTCATCATATTTATTCTCTATAAAATTTAATCTGTCTAGTAACATTATTATCACTCCGTACAATTATTTTTAAACTAATCTATAGTATAATTTTTCACATCTAATTATTATATCATAATTGATTATTTCTAATCAACTTTTCTTATTCCAATTACAACTCTATCTAAATTAGCCATGTCTTTTTTAACATATATATCAGTATATCCTAAAGATTCCATTATTTTTTTAACTTCTTCTCCTTGATCATGACCAATTTCAAAAGCTAGTATACCGTCTTTCTTTAAAACCTTCCTACTGTCTTCTGATATCTTTCTATAAAAATCCAAGCCATCATCCCCGCCATCTAAAGCTACCATAGGCTCATAATTTTTAACATCTTCCATCAATGTATCTATTACTTCCTTTTTAATATATGGAGGATTTGAAACTATAATATCATATTCTTCATTATTATTTATAGCTTGTTCTAACAAGTCTGAATGTACAAATCTAGCTCTACTCTCCAAAGAAAATTTTTCTATATTTATATTAGTAACTTCTTCTGGCGCTTTCTCAATATCTATACAATCTACACTTACATTATTTCTTAAATTTGCTATTGATATACCTATAGCTCCACTACCTGTACATAAATCACATATCTTATATTCTTTATCGTCCTTAATAATATCTAATAGTTCGTGTACTAGTATTTCAGTATCCCCTCTAGGAATAAGAACTCCTTCTTTAATATAAAACTCCATTCCCATAAACTCAGCTGAATTAGTAATATATTTTAAAGGTTTTTTCTTTCTTCTTTCCTCTATATAAGTATTCATTAAATTTTCTTGCTCTTTTGGAACCAACTCTTCTTTATGTGTAATTATATATAATCTATCTTTACCAACAACTTTTGCTAACAATAGCTGTGCATCTATAATATAGCTATCTATCTCTGCTGTCTTAAGTATTTCTGTAGACTTACTTAGTAGCTCTCCTACACTTATTTCTTTTGGCTTTATTCCTTCTGCTTCTTTTAATGCTCTTATAGCAACCTCTATTTGATCATCATCTGGTTCCTTTGTTGTTAATAGTTGTAGTTTTAATCCCGGAGTTGCTACTATTCTCGAAATCACTCCTTCGTTTCTACCTAGCCACTTTATTAACTCATAAGTTATTCCAGTAATTAGAGGCAATAATACTATTCTTAGAATTAACCTTTCGCCTACTGAACTAAAACTAGTAAATGAAAATACTATTATACTTATAAACATTATTAAAAATATAAAATTTGTTCCACATCTAGGATGAAGCCTTGTATGTTTTTTTACATTTTCAACTGTAAGCTCATCGTTGCTAGCATAACATGATATCGTCTTATGCTCTGCTCCATGATATTGATATAACCTTTTTATATCCTCAAGTCTTCCTACACCTATCATATAAGAAATAAGTATAACTATTCTAATAACTGCTTCTATTATATTTAAAATAATTGATGATGTTGTTATCCCTCTAAATAGAGAGGCTATAAAAGTGGGTATTAATACAAAAAGACCCATTGCCATAGCAAAAGATATAGCTAAGCTTATGTATATCAATATATCATTGCTTTTCTCACCAAACCTTTTATTAAACCATTCATCAAACTTTGACGGTTCATCATCTTCGTCAAAAAAGCTAGCTGAGTAATTTAATGACTTTACTCCTAATAACAATGAATCTATAAAAACAAAAAAACCTCTTATAAAAGGTATGTTTAATATTGAATACTTCTTTGTTATAGGAACTTCATTTGAAAATTCTACCTCAATTTTTCCACTAGGAGTTCGTACTGCTGTAGCTGTCCCCTTAGTGCCTCTCATCATTACTCCTTCTATTACTGCTTGGCCTCCTACATCTTCCTTTTTCATACAATCATTCCTTTAATAATTATTTTTTTCTTCCTTTTTATATTTTAAGTAACATTCTCCACATAATGACTCATATTCTACATTATCTATATTGTCTATTGCTATTTGCTCTCCTTCGAAAACATATCTATCATTTATTTTTCTTCCATTTAATATAGCTTTTTTACCACATTTACATATAGTTTTCATCTCTTCTATTGAGTGAGCAATTAATAGTAATCTTTCACTTCCTTCAAAGCCATTCATCAAAAAATCTGTTCTTAAACCATAACATATTACAGGTATATTCATAGTCACAGCTACTTCAAAAAGGCCATCGATATGTTCTTTTTTTAAAAACTGAACTTCATCTACTAAAATACAATGAATTTCTCCATTTGCTTTTCTCTCTTCTTCTAATAAAGTGCATATATTATCTTCATCAGCTATCATTAAATCTACTTTTCTTTCAACACCTAATCTTGATAGAAGTTTTTCACCTGCTTTTTTATCTTTTGAGGGTTTTAATATCAGAACCCTCATACCTCTTTCTTCATAATTATGTGCCACCTGCATTAAGTGAGTAGATTTCCCTGAATTCATAGCACCATATCTAAAATAAAGCTTGCTCATCCCTATACTTCCTCTCATTTCTTTCGTTCTTTTTCGATTATATCACACCTTTAACTTCTATAAAAACATATTTTATGGTTATTACTTTAAGTTTTATTGACAACTCCTATCTATCATGATATATTCTAATAGTTACATTAGGTTACGTGTTATAATTTACTTAATTTGAAAGAGGTGAATATAATGAGAGAAGGCATACATCCAGAATACACTCATGAAGCAGTTGTTAAGTGTGCATGTGGAAATACTTTTACAACAGGTTCTGTTAAACCAGAATTAAAAGTAGAAATATGCTCTAAATGTCATCCATTCTTCACTGGAAAACAAAAAATTGTTGACGTTGGCGGAAGAGTTGATAAATTTAATAAGAGATTCAATCTTAACAAGTAATTTAATTTATCTAGATTTTAATTTCTAGATAGGTTCAGATATGATTCAGGTGGAGTTTTTTCTCCACCTTGAATTATGTTTAATTTAAGGTGGGGAAGACAGGTTCTTTCCCACCTTAAATTTATAAAAACTATTTCTAACTTTTATTATTTACTTTAATTTAAAAAATGTTAAACTATTTATAGAAACGTTACCATCTAGAAAAGTGAGTGAATTGAATGAGAAAAATACTAATTTTAACAACATCCACAGGTCAAGGTCACAATCAAGCAGCTAATTCTTTAAAAGAAGTCTTTAACTCAAGAGGATTTGATGTTGAAACTTATGATTTTTTAAGAAGTAATTCAACTTTTTTAAATAGCACCATTACAAAAGGTTATGAATTTTTAGCATCTACAATTCCCGACCTTTATGGCTTTCTTTATAAAGTTACAGATAAAAAGTACACCAATACATTATTAAAATATGTATTTTGGAATACTGAAAAAAAGCTATATAATTATATTCTTGATACAAAACCAGATTTAATAATAGGTACTCATCCTTTATCTGTAAATATCGTAACTCACTTAAAGAGAAAAAATTTAATTAATATACCTTTTATATCGATAATTACCGATTTTATGGTTCATTATTCTTATATAGATAAATATACTGACAGTTATATAACTGCCAATGAATATACAAAAGAGTATTTATATGCAAGAGGTATTGATAAAGATATAATATATCCTTATGGAATACCTATAAATCCTATATTTTATAATAAAGATATTAGTATTTTAGAAACAAAGGACTCAGAATATTTTAATATCTTGTTGATGGGGGGAAGCATGGGGCTAGACAGTATTTCTCATGTCCTCAAGGAACTTATTAAAAATAAAAACAAGCTTAGAATTACAGTGATATGCGGAAACAATACTCATCTAAAATCAAAACTTTTAAGTGAGTATTCTTCAAAAAGCATACCTAATAAAAAACTTCATATTTTAGGCTTTACTAAAGATGTATCTTCAATTATGGATTATTGTGACTTAGTAATCTCAAAACCTGGAGGTCTTACTGTTACTGAATCCTTAGCAAAACAGTTACCTATAATGATTCCTTTTGCAATACCTGGACAAGAAGTTCAGAATACATCTTTTTTAACTAAAGCAGGTTGTGCATTGTATGTAAAAAACATACGAGATATAAATTCAAACATTAATTTACTTATAGAAAATCCAGATATATTGAACAGCATGAAGGATAATATATCTAAAATTAAAAAACCACAATCAATAGAAAACATCTGCTCTCTTAGTGAAAAACTAATAGATAACAAAAACACTAGAAATTAATTTCTAGTGTTTTTGTTATCTAAATCGCTTTTTTGGAATACAGCCATAAACTCTTTGTTATTTTTTGTTTTAGATAATATATTTATAAGCTTCTCAGCTATACTTTCTATATTACCATCTCTATACATAACTCTTCTAATTGTGAACGCAACTTCTTTTTCTTCTGGAGTTAAAAGTAAATCTTCTTTTCTAGTTCCAGATTTATATATATCTATAGCTGGGAATATTCTTCTTTCTTGAAGCCTTCTATCTAAGTGAACTTCCATATTACCAGTTCCCTTAAATTCTTCAAATATCATATCATCCATTCTACTTCCCGTTTCAATTAAAGCGGTTGCTAATATAGTAAGACTTCCTCCCTCTTCTATATTTCTTGCCGCCCCAAAAAATTTCTTAGGCATTATTAATGCCCCCGGGTCTAGTCCACCTGATAAAGTTCTTCCTGTAGGGTTTATAGTTAAGTTATACGCTCTCGCAAGCCTAGTTATGCTATCTAATAATATAACTACATCCTGACCTTGTTCCACCATTCTTTTGGCTCTTTCTAAAACCATTTGTGCAACCTTAGCATGATTTTGAGGTTCTTCATCAAAAGTTGAGTATATAACCTCTCCATTAATACTTCTTTGCATATCTGTTACTTCTTCTGGTCTTTCATCAATTAGTAATACTATTAGTTTAACATCAGGATAATTGCCTGATATATTCTGAGCTACTTTTTTAAGAAGTGTTGTTTTACCAGCCTTAGGAGGAGCTACAATTATTCCTCTTTGTCCCTTTCCAACTGGTGAAATAATATCCATAAGTCTTGAACTTAAATCATTTGGATTACCAGTCTCCAACCTAAGTCTTTCCTTAGGATATATAGGTGTTAATGTTTCAAAAGACTTTCTACCAACAGCCTTATCAGGATTATCTCCGTTTACCTTCTCTACATATATTAAAGCTCTGAATTTTTCGCCTTCCTTAGGTTCTCTCACTTTACCTTCTACCTGATCCCCTGTCCTAAGATTAAATCTTCTTATTTGAGATGGAGATATATATATGTCGTTATCACCAGTTAAATAATTTCTACATCTTAAAAAACCAAAGTTATTATTTTCTAATATTTCTAGAACGCCTTTATCGCTAGCAGCTTCTCCAATATTATCTCTTGACCTTTCTCTTCTTTCTGTAAACTGAGGTTCTCTCACCTGATTATCCCTAAATGTACTATTAGTTTTCACTTCTTCTTTTACGACTTCTGGTTCACTTACCTTAGGAGTAATTTTTTCTCTTAAAATAACTCCATCCTTTTCTATTAAATTTGGAGAATTTAATAGAATATCTTCTATTATTTCATTTTTCTTTTTTTTAGACAAATTTTTTATACCTAACTCTTTAGCTATTTCCTTTAGCTCAATAAGAGTCATACTTTCATATTTTTCTTTTGACAACATTGCACCTCCGCATTTTTCTATCTTAAAAGGGGATTTTTTTAGAGAAGTATCTCTAATAATAAAGGCGTGAATTTATTAACTAAGACTTTTATCTTATTATTATACCACTTTTTTGTATTTTTAATCCAATAAGAAAACGAGTAAAGTTAAACTTTACTCGTTTAATATATCATTTATATTATGAGTTAATTTCTGTACATTTTCAAGCATTTTCTTGTTATTTTACTTTTTTCCCTCATTTACAGATGCTTTTATAAAATCTTTAAACAAAGGATGTGGTCTATTAGGTCTTGATTTCAATTCTGGATGGAACTGTACAGCTACAAACCATGGATGATCCTTAACCTCAACAACCTCTACTAATCTTCCATCTGGGCTAGTTCCTGCTAAAGTCATTCCAGCATCAATTATAGCCTTCTTATATTCATTGTTGAATTCATATCTATGTCTGTGTCTTTCATATATTAAATCTGAGTTATAAGCTTCTTTAGAGAATGAATCCATTTCTAACTTACATGGATATAAACCTAATCTCATAGTTCCACCTAAATCTTCTATATCTTTTTGGTCTGGCATTAAATCAATAACAGGATATTGAGTTTCTGGATCTATCTCAGATGAATTAGCATCTTTATATCCTAAAACATTTCTAGCAAATTCTATAACTGCACATTGCATACCTAGACATATACCTAAAAATGGTTTCTTATTTTCTCTAGCCCATTGTATAGCTTTTATCTTTCCTTCTATTCCTCTATCACCAAAACCACCTGGTACTAATACTCCATCTACATCTTTTAATTGGCTTTCAATGTTTTCATCATTTAAATCCACAGCATTTATCCACTTAATCTCCACATCTGCATCATTTGCGTACCCACCATGACTTAATGCTTCTACTACAGATATATATGCATCATGTAACTCTACGTATTTTCCCACAAGTGCTATCTTCACTTTTTTAGATAGATTTTTAATATTATTAACCATAGATACCCATTCACTGTTATCTATTTCGTTAGGTACAATATTTAGTTTCTCACATACTAAAGTGTCTAATCCTTCTTCATACATCATTAGAGGAACTTCATATAAGTTTTCAGCATCTAAATTTTGTATAACACTTCTTCCATCTATGTTACAGAAAAGACCTATCTTCTTCTTTAAATCTTCAGATATCTCTTTTTCTGATCTACATACTATTATATCAGGCTGAATACCTATACTTCTTAACTCTTTAACAGAATGTTGAGTAGGCTTTGTTTTAAGCTCTCCAGCCTTACCTAAATATGGAACTAAAGTTACATGTATGAAACATACATTTTCTCTACCTACATCATATTTGATTTGTCTTATTGCTTCCAAAAATGGTTGAGATTCAATATCTCCAACTGTTCCACCAATTTCTGTTATTACAACATCAACATCTCTTTCTTTTGAAACTCTATGTATTCTATTTTTTATCTCATTAGTTATATGTGGTATAACTTGAACAGTACCTCCAAGATACTCCCCTTTTCTTTCCTTAGATATAACTGACCAGTATACTCTACCTGTAGTAACATTAGAGCTTTGTGATAGGTTTTCATCTATAAATCTTTCATAATGACCTAAATCTAAGTCTGTTTCTGCACCATCATCAGTTACAAAAACTTCTCCATGTTGATATGGACTCATTGTTCCTGGATCCACGTTTAAATATGGATCAAATTTTTGAATTACAACCTTTAATCCTCTATTTTTTAACAATCTTCCTAACGAAGCTGCTGTTATTCCTTTACCTAATGATGAAACTACACCACCAGTTACGAATACATATTTAGTAGCCATAAAAAATAATTCCTCCTATTTTAATAAATATATATTGACAGTAATTACTCTTAGTGATAAAATAAAAATTACCCTTCAATAAAATGGGTTTACTATGTTTATTAACAACATAAAATATATATTAACATAAACTGATGTCCTAATCCAGTGTTTTTTTTATTTTTTAAATTATTTTATTAATAATCCCATCAATTTGAAAATATTTCTCCCTAAAGTTCTTACTTATAAGTATCTTCTCTTCTGCTCTCTTTAAATTATTATTAATACTTCTATCTTTTATACCTAATAACTCTTTAACTCTCTCATCGTTTATATTCCCATACTTTTTTAATATGAGAAGAAGTAAATATCTATTTTCTCTCTTTTTAATAAAGGCAATGAGACTATCCTTATTTAATCCATTTACCTTACAAAAATATTCAATTATGTTCGATAATCTATCTTCGATATTATACATTCTTCCACCTCTATACTTTGTTCTTATATTATCATTCTTACCTATTATTGCTATAATTATAATCAATATTTATTATTCGAGAAAAAATAAAAACTCGGCTATACCGAGTTTTTAATAGTGTATAATTAATTAGCTGTTGAATTTATTTTTATTTTTAATTGAGTCTCCTGTGGTGGTTGACCAGATATACTTAAATTATAATCAATCTGAACTTCGCCCCCATCATCACTCATATCAATTTTTAAATTTTTAGTATTTATTTTCAGTTCTAACATTCCATAAGGCGTATTATATAAGGTAATATAGTTATTATTTTTTTTGAAATCCATCTTAGTAGTAGTAGTTCCTTCTCGTTCTAAAGAAATTTCATTTCCAAAAATTTTCAACTTAGTAGTGGTTCCTTCCATTCCAGATATCTCTGTTTCTTCATATATAGCTTCATAGCCATCATTGTTTATATAAAATTCACCTGGAGTTACAACCTCTATTACATCATCATCTTCATAGTTTTGATTTGATATTATTGATATTATTGCTTTCTTTTTCACAAAACCAGCCTCCTTATAAAGTATAAAACTCAAATCTCTAGCGTCTTGCTGGCTTAATTTACATTAAACTCCTAGCTTTTTGCTAATTAATTTTATATCTTTATTTTAAGTATTTTGTAAACTTTAATCAATATATTTATTTATCTATCAAATCTTTTATAATTTCAACTATTTTAAATTTTATTTTTATCTTATTCTTGTCATTTTTATTAGATATTTCAGTATATTCGTCATCATCTAAAACTCTTTTCATTGTCTCCTCAGTTTCTTTATCTGAGACTTGTCCCTTAGTAACATCTACGAAACATAGCGGAGGAAACATTACACACCACCAATTCTTGCCTTGTCCACTTCCTATTATTACTCTATAAGCTTCATATTCACCTTGCGGCAATGTTATATTTCCATAATTTTTTTCCGGAAAATTTTCTCTATCCAAAGTTGAATTGACAGTATAGTTGTATCCATTTTCCTTTATGGTTTTCTCAGCTATTTTAAGTATTTGCTTGTTGTTATTACGCAAAATCTCTCTTGACTCATCTATTGATTTAGAATCTTTTAATTTTGGAAAAATATAATTTATTATATTATCCTTAACTTTAATTTTCAGCTGTTGATCAGTCTCTTCATCACTGTTAGCTATAACATGGAACCTAATTAATTTTTCACTTATATCCTTAACAATTTCTTCATCTGACTTTACCTGTTTAGCACCAACAAAAAAATATAAATTAACTATTGCTATTATCCCTAATAAAAAACAAAATATTTTTTTCATTCTATCAACCTCCTGTATCTTGAATTGTTGACAGAAGAAATTTATTTTATACACATATTTATATAGTTCTTGTTATAAATACATCATTAAATTGCTTTTTCATTCTTTCATAACAACTTTGAGCTTTAAGCATATCATCAAAAAAACCAAAAACTGTAGGACCACTTCCACTCATCATAGATCCTATTGATCCCATTTTTATCATATCTTCTTTTATTTTTATAATAAGTGGATGCCTTCTCAATGTAACATTCTCAAGATGGTTTTTCATGTTTTTCGTTACAAATAGCAAGTCATCTTTCTCAATTGCTTCAATTAGTTCATTTACTAAAACTTTTTTAAATATCTTATTTATATCTATAGCTCCATATACGTCTTTTGTTGAAACTCCAAAGGGTGGTTTAACTAAAACTAGTATTTTATCCTTAAAGGATTTGAGTTCGGATATTTTTTCTCCAATTCCCTCACACAAACATGTGCCACCTTTAATACAATATGGTATATCAGCCCCAAGTTTCACTCCAAGATCCATTAAATCCTGTTCGCTAGCCCCTACATCGAACATTTCATTTAGCGCTTTAAGTACAGCAGCAGCGTTTGTACTTCCGCCTGCTAAACCAGCAGCAACCGGTATGTTTTTAACTATATCAATATGTATTCCTCTATTAATTTTATATGTATCCATAAATAATCTAGCAGCTTTATACGCAAGGTTTCTATCATCTTTTGGAACGTAAGGCTTATTACACTCTATTGTAATATCGTTGCTTCTTTTTTCATTTAGTTCTATCAAATCATATAAATCAATATTTTGCATTATCATTCTTAAAAGATGATATCCATCTTCCCTTTTACCTACTACCTCTAACGCAATATTGATTTTGCCATAGGCCTTAATTTTCATAAAATCTATTCCTTTCAACTTCAAATCACTATTTATATTATTATTTAATATATTTATCTTGTAAAGATATTAAATAATAATATAAATGTCATTACGCATAAATCATTATACATTCTATATTAAAAATAAGAAACCCAACTTTTGTTGAGTTTCAAAATTAATTTTATATTATTGTACTGCAACTTCCTTTAATACTCCTTGAGAGGATTTTAAATAATTAAATAATCTATCAAATTTTTCATAGAATACTACTATTAAGTCGCCTTTTTGAGCAATATTCAAAGCTTCTCTTAGTGCTTCTAATTCATCTAAGACAACTTTTACATTGTTTTTTTCCTTAATAGTTTTTAACACTCCTCTCTCTAATATCTCAGCTACTTCTCTTTCTTTTCTTCCACGTTTGTCTTTATCTTCTTTTATAAACACTTTATCAAAATATTCTCCACATAGCTCTGCTATTTTAATAGAGGAACTATCCTCTCTATCTCCCGGAACTCCAATTACTCCAATTAAATTTCCAACTTTCATATCTACTAAAGATGATATTACAGATTTATAACCTTGGTAGTTATGGCCGTAATCTAAAATTACATTTACTCCATTAATCTCAAATTGATTAAACCTTCCTCTGTTTGTTTTTTCGTCACTTTTAAAACTCTCTAATCCTTTAGCTATAATACAATAGTCTACATTCATCGCTACCAATGCACCTACAGCTGCCATGGCATTACCTATATTATATTTTAACTTCCCATCTAATGATATTCCTATTTTATCAATCGCGCATATCTTATAAGTTTTATTATTATTTGTAACCATAAGATTGTTTTCATCTAAATAGATAGCAATCCCTCCATTAGATATATTTTCAATAATATATCTATTATCCTTATCAAAGGAGAAAAATACTTTCTTGCTCTTTATTCTAGACAATGCCTTCAAACTCCAGTAGTCATCTGCATTTATAACAGCATAGCCACCCTCTCTAATTTCTTCTACTACTAAGGATTTTACAAACATTAATTCCTCCATAGAATTAATACCATCCAAACCCAAATGATCTTCAGTTATATTAGTTATTATACCAACATCAGCAAAATCATAAGCTAGTCCTTTTCTTATTATTCCACCTCTAGCTGTCTCTAATACTGCTACTTCAACATCTTTATTTAAGAAAATTGTTTTTGCACTTTCTGCACCGGTATCATCGCCCGTATCTATACACTTATCTCCAACAAAGATTCCATCCGTTGATGTCATTCCAACCTTATATCCTATAAGATTGAAAATATAAGCAATTAATCTAGTAGTAGTAGTTTTACCGTTAGTACCTGTAACTGAAATAACTGGAATATTTTTAGGGTTATCATTATACAAAAGATTAACTATAGGTTTAGCTACATCAACTACTTTACCTTCAGTAGGATAGCAATGCATTCTTATACCTGGAGCTGCGTTTACCTCCATTACTATGCCAGTATCACCTAACGGCTTACTTATATCTTCTGTACATATATCTACTCCACATATATCTAATCCAACTGCTTTAGCCGCCCTAATGGCTATGTCTTTATTTTCTTCACAAATAATATCTGTACAATCTATTGCATATCCTCCCGTAGAAAGATTTGCATTCTCTCTAAGATATAATCTCTTATTTTTTTCAATTATACTATTTAAAGTTAAATTTTCTTTAATTAATAAAGATAAGAGTTGTTCATCAATTTTTATCTTTGTTAATGGTTTTTCATGATCTTCCCCTCTATTTGGATCTTTATTAGCATTGTATATAAGTTCCCTTACACTCCTCTTTCCATCCCCCTCTATAAAAGGCGGAACCCTAAGAGAAGCCGCAATCACTTTGCCATCAACAATTAATACTCTGTAATCTTTTCCGCATATATATTTCTCTAAAAGTATATCTTCAGTTTGTTCCTTTAGTCTTTTAAATGCATTTATAAGCTCTTTATCATCGTTAATATTTAATACTACACCCTTCCCCTTACTTCCATATTGTGGTTTTAGAACTAGAGGATATCTTAATTCTTTACTATAATTTATCAATTGCATTACACTACTAACTTTATATCCATTAGCCACAGGAATATATTGGTATTTAAGCAAAGTTTTAGTCAGTAATTTATCACACGCTATATCCGTAGCAACACAAGATGTATCGCTCCCTATAGTAGCTTCTATTATTCTACCAGCAGAGCCATATCCTATTTGATACATTCCACTTTCTCCTAGCTTCACAACTGGTAATCCAATTTTTCTAGCATAGTCACATATTGCTTTTGTACTTGGTCCTTCCGCTTCATCTTTAATCATATTCTTTATTAGGTCAAATCTTTGTGAGAATTTTATCGGCACCTGATTTATTAAAGAATTAATTAAGTCAATTGCTAGTTTAGCACATTCTAAAGCTACATTCTTATATTGATACTGAAATATTATATAGTAGTGATCTTCTTTAACTTCTCTAGCTTTACCATACGCAACATCTATATTAAGCATATTTTGAATAGCAATTATACAATGCTCACATATATGTGCTAAGTAAGTTCCTTCATTAAGACGTTTTACAAATCCGCTATCTTCGTCTATTCCACATCTATGTTTATAAAGTTCTGGTAATATTTTTAACAAATTAAAATTGAAATTAGGTATATCTTTGCTTGGAATTTCACAGTAACCTTCTAAATCTAAATCCATTCTAATGCATTTTTTATGAGAGTATATATTTTTCCCTTCATATACTCTTTGACTAACTATTTTCATTTCTAGTAATTTCCTCCTCAAAAGGTACTCTCTTTTGCAAATCAAATCTGTTTCCTGCAGTTAAAATATGCATCTTAACATTATACATACTTAAAATCTCTTCCTGATATTTTTCTGATACATTTGAAAAAGTTAAATCTGCACCATCAAGAAAATAAACCGCACCATTTCCAATAACCTTAATCTCATTTTTATCAACAACTATGGCTGTATCTTCATCTATTCCTATTCCCAAAGTTTCCGGATTTTGAGCTATACCTGCTAACAATCTTCCTATTCTACCTCTTTGTGCAAAATGTTGATCTATTATAACTTTTTTAATAAATCCAAAACCAGGCGCCATTTTTAAAGTGCATTTTCTTGGAGATTTTTCATCATCTCCTTTGACAATCATTGTGCTACTCATTATAGAGGCACCCGCTGATGTACCAACCAAAACGCATCCTTCTTGAAAAGCCTTGTTAAACTCGTCAAATAAAGGAGTACCTCCAACTAAACTTGTTATTCTAAGTTGGTCTCCTCCTGTGAAAAATATTATGGATGAATCCCTTACTATATTTAAATTATTTTCATCAAAAGAATCTTTTCTATTACTTACATCTAAAACTTTAAGATTTTTTACGCCTAGTTCAGAAAAAACTTTTTTATATTTATCCCATGCCTCTTTAGGATACTCTGTTGCTAAGGTTGCTATTGTTAAAGCTTTAGATTTATTTTTAAGTTCTAATGATACATTTTTTAATATTTCTTTTCTTCCTTCTTTATCTTCAGCTCCTCCTATAATTATTAGTTTTCCATCACAATAGTTATCCAAAAAAATCACCTCAAATCATGCATTTCTATTGTATCCATGAATTTACATAATTATTCATTATTTTATGTCTCAATCTTTAAGTGATTAGATAACATAAAAAGACTTAGCTAAACAGCCAAGTCTTCTTTCATAACATTTTATATTACAGCTCTTCCAGGAATCAGCAACTTACATCCAGGTTTTAAAGTTTCTTTCTCATCCAAGTCATTTAGTTTTACCAAATCCATAACTGTTGTTGAATATTTTTTAGCTAATGACCATAATGTATCTCCAGCTTGTATAACATATATTATTATACTAGCAACTTTTTTTTGAAGTTCATCTTCTACCATTTCTAGCGCAGAAACCCACTTCTTAGAAGCATTATATATTACCTTTCCCACTGTGGAAACTGTAGCTTTTATAGCTATAGTTGCACCTTCTATCGACGCTTGAATATTCTCAATAAAAGCATTAACTATACCTTTCATTTCTTTAAGTGCATTAGCAATATCTAGAGAAGTCTTAAAAGGTATCTCTCCCTTTATCTTAATAACCTCTTTCTCCATGCTATCAGTTTTATATATTACTTCTGCTTTTACAATTCCTTCAATTAAAATTTTCCCATCTGTAACCTCATTATTAGTTATTAGTACATTTCCTTTTGTAGATATTATACTCACAGGCTCTGGCATATCTTCAGTTAGTGTTATATTATCTTTAACTATAACTTCTCCCATTTCTTGCCCTTGCACTATACCTATCTTTGCCTCATCTGTACTTAATTCTATTTTAGTAGAAGGTGAATATGCATCCTTAATAAAATCTACTTCTTCTTTTTGTACTACTTTTAAATCTACTCTTGTAAGTACATTGAAGTCTACATTTCTTGTTTCACCTAAATCATCTTCTCTTATTTGTACGTCATTGCTTACCATATTAAAATCAGCATAAGCAATCATATCAGACGTAACTCCTATAACCTCTTCTTCTCTATTTATATATATATCATCTTCTAAAGTCACTAATTCTCTTCCATCAGCAGCTCTATATAATATATCAACTTTACAAAAACATGAGGTTCCAACTCTATCTTCATAAAGTTTAACGTCTTTTTTATGAATATTTATAGAAGCTTTCAATATTTTTCCTATTTGAGGTTTATCCATACCTACTACCAAAGTTCCTTTACCTGATATCTCAAGTTCTTTTTTTGCAGATATTTTATCAATAGTTTCTTTACTCTTTAATATTTGTACATCTTTTAATCCCGTAACATCTTTTAAAAAATCTAGGTGTGAATTTTTGTAACATTGACTCTTTATCATTAAATTTCCTTCTATAGCTACTTTTCTTTCATTGATTATCTTACCTTCAATATGTTCAATTATACAATTTGCTTCACAGGAAACTCTATGTTCTGAATCTAGCGCTTCAATATAGCTATTAAACCTATCGCTATAAGAAACACTATTTACAACTACCCCATCTTCTTCTCTTGCTAAATATAAAACTAGATATTCTATAGTTCCGTCAATTGAAATTTTATCTCCCATAGATTCTTTGCTATTTATTATAGTCTTTGCATCCACTGAAATAATCTCCTGGACATCCGGATGCGTATCTGGAATTAAAAACTCTCCTCTTAATGGTAATTCATTAGTATCTTCTCTAAGTAATTGCTCATACTCTACACTTTCTCTTATAACATCTATCTGTGACATCATATCCCTCCCATAAAATACAAAATACCTAATACTATTTATACTTTCTTTCCTATAATATATGAATACTTTATACCGTATTTAAAATAATTATTACGACATATTTAAACATATATTTTATTAATTTTGTCGAAACATATATAATATTAAGTTTTTTTCTCAAAAGTTATTGACATGGTAATTAAAATGTCGTATTATAAAAGAGGTTATTGACCATATAACCTCTCATAAATTCTCAATACCCTTTTATACCATAGTTGAAAGATGGAAACCCACCATCTTTCTTTTTTTTATACAATAAAAAAACTTCGATTTTTTTAATCGAAGTTTATCCTGCAAAGTATAATTGAACTGTCTTTGTCAAAACATCTGAATAACTATATGTCACTGTCCTTTGGGTGTCACTTTCTAATCTTACAACGAAAATACTAGGGTATACTCCTTCAAGTACTCCATTATTTACTAGGATCTTTTTTCTTCCACCGTTAGCCCTTAAGGTTACTTTTTCACCTACATGGCCTTCAAGGTCTCTTTTTATGGAAGCTAAGGTTCTATTCTTTTCCAAATTAAACACCCTCTTTCCATTATATATTTTACCTCAAAACCTCATAATTGTCAAATTAAAATTTTAATTTTATCACTATTTACTCCAACTTGTCAATCTAATTTTTAAATTCCAAAAATTTAATCTTATATTTTTTTATAATTTGTTGCTTAACATACAAATAAATTTTAATTTTACACTGGTATTTATTTATAATGTATACAGCAATATTTTAATTCTTAGTATGAGTTCTATAGTAGTATATCCATATAATTAATTATTATTTATATTTAGTAAATATTATTGATTTATCTATTTGAAACTTTTATTTATAAAAAATAAGAACTTCGATTTTTAAATCGAAGTTTATCCTCCAAAATACAATTGGACGGTTTTTGTTAATATATCTGAATAACTATATGTCACAGTCCTTTGTGCTCCAGTTTCTAGTCTAACGACAAAAATACTTGGATATACTCCTTCAAGTACTCCACTATCAACAAAAATTTTCTTTCTCCCTCCGTTAGCTTTTAATGTAACTTTTTCTCCAATGTGCGCTTCTAGATATTTCTTTATAGACGCAATCGTCGTATTTTTCTCCAACACTCACATCCTCCTTGTATTTTATTACTAGCAAAATTAGTTTTAAATATTTCTAATATTATACATAGGGTGATTTAGGATATCCTTCTCTGTATTTACCTCTTGTCTGTAATCCTCCTATCCCCTTTATACCGGTTATAGTATTTTCTATTACGTCAGTAATAGAAACTACCTTATCTATTCTTGTATAAGCTATTTTTTCGCATACAAATACAGGATCCAAACAATGAATCAATACTCGACTTGGTGAAGATGCAAAATTTGCTCCTGCATCTAATATACTTTCATAACAAGATTGGCAAGCACCTGCAAAAATCACTAATTCATCATAACTAGTATTAAAATTTCTAAGTGCCTTTACTGATTCAATATAGTATTTAGAATTCCTGTAGTTATTTAAATCTAAATAATCTTTTGAATTTTTTAATACACCATCATGCCCAGTTAATACCACTATATCTGGCTTTATTTCTTTCACCAGTTCTACTACCTGTATAGGCTGTTCTTTTTCAACTATCGCTTTTCCTACCGCATCAAGATTTAACTGTTTATATACTTTTAAACAATTTTCCATATAAACACTATCCCCATCTATGTGCAGAACTTTTCCAGGCCTCCCAAACATCAACTCTTTTTCTTGTATGATTTTGGGAGACTTTGTAATTCTATAAGCGCCATCTCTGGAGGTTATAGCCTTTTTTATTGCTTGATTGACCCTAGCATTAAGTATCTTGTCTTTCTCTCCTTGAAACTCGTCATTTACATGTTCTAAGTCATCGATAGATGCGTCAGCTATAATTCTTATATTTATGCCTTTTAAAACATAAACTACTCCGTCCTCATTTTCTTTTATATCAATTATTTTAAAAGTAATATCTTTTCCATATGACTTCCTAACTACAATATCACCTATTCCCATATTTATCTCCTCATAAATACTGATATATACTATAATATGCCGAAACCCATATTGTGTGCTTTATAATACAAAAGAATAGAGTAAGAGGTTCAGCTCTTACTCTTTGATAAATTATTCTTTTAAATTATACGCTTCTTTAAATTCATCAATAAATTTTAAATAATCATCTTTCTCTTTACCCAATGACTCTAGTTTATTACCAAAAGTAACTTGTCCCCAATTAACCTCATTATAATAATAACGATTAGCTAATCTCCAATATCTTTGCGGAAATAATAGATATGCATATATAATACTATATTCCTCTTCTTTAATCTTGGAAATAGAATCATACGCCTTAAGTATTTCCTTAGCATAATCCGCATTCCACCCAACCCTCTTTAGTACCTTTATCATAAAATTGGATATATCATATGATCTTACTTCTCTTTTACAATAATCAAAATCAATTATATTCACATTATTATCTTTGTCTAAAATTATATTGTGATAAGTATAGTCATGATGGCAAAAACTCTTTTCCTGTTCTGTAATATTACATATCTCTAAATAATTAGAGTTCTTCAATACTGAAAGCGCTCTTTTACCTAATTCTTTATAAAATTCTACAGTTTTAATATAATTTAAATCGAAAGTTCCTTTGTTACTTTTTTTCCTAGCCATGTCTCTCATTTTATCTAATGCCCTTATCCTTTTTTCCATAAGATTAGGCCATCTTCCTAAATCAGTTTTTAATTTACTGTTTTCTGGAGGATCATACCCCTTACTGATTTCATGTAGTCTTGCCAATTCTTTTGCTGCGATTATAACCTCATCTAATTTATGAAAATCACATTCCTTTCCCTCTATCCACTCAGATAAAGTATATATATCTTCATTAACTAGTGCATAAGGTTCTCCGTCAATATTCAAAAAATATCTATCTACATTTTGATAACCTTTATTAATAATATATTCCTTTGCACCATATACAAATAAAAGTTTTTGAATTCCATAATTAATTTTTTTTAAGCACTTTTCACCTTTATCTGTTTTTAGATGGTATATCCCTTTATTGGGTTTAATGCTTTCTATCCTTATACCAAACTGTCTTTCAATTTCTGATTCCCTCATCATACTTAATCACCCCCTAAATATTTATATGTGCTATCGCTAACAATTATTAACAATTATCAAAAGAAGTTAATATAATAAATTATAACTACTGCGAAAGGATTTAATAATGCATATTGGTATAGATGGTAGAGCTGCTAAATGGTATAGAGGTACTGGAATCGGCACATACACCTATCAACTAATATATAACCTAAATTTAGTTGACAAGATCAATGATTATTCACTCTTTCTTCCTAATAATTCAAATTTAGATAATCTTAATAGCAACTTTAAATTTATCAATACAGTTCATGATACCCAAGAAAACTTTTGGGAAGAGGTCTCTCTACCAAATATCCTTAAAGATGAAAATTTAGATATTTATCATGTCCCTCAAAATGGAGTAGGTTTACCAAATAATTTAGACAGTTCCTCAATAATTACCCTTCATGATATAATCCCTCTTAGAATGCCTGAAACAGTAAGTGATAGGTATCTAAGGATATTTAATAATGATATGAAAAAAATCATTGATGGAGTACAAGGAATTATTACTGTGTCTAACTTCTCAAAAGATGATATTTCTAAAGAATTTAATTATCCTAAAGATAAAATTTTTGTAACCCATTTAGCAGCTGAAAATATATATAAACCTATGGATAAAATTAAATGTAAAAAATTCTTAAGATCAAATTATTCAATAGATAGTAATTTCATATTATATGTTGGTGGTTTTAGCCCTAGAAAAAATATAACTGGTCTCATTGAAGCATTCTCATTACTAAAAGGCATATATACCCAAGATTTAAAACTTGTTATTGTTGGTAAACAAGGTATTTCTTACGAGAAATACAAAAATAGAGCCCTTGAACTTGGAATAGAAGATCAAGTTATCTTTCCTGGGTTTATCCCACTTGAACATATGCCTGTTTTTTATAATGCTTGTGAGACTCTAGTTTATCCTTCATTTTATGAAGGCTTTGGATTACCTCCACTTGAAGCAATGGCGTGTGGTACCCCTGTTATAGCCTCTAACTGCACTTCTATCCCTGAGATATTAGGAAACTCTGCACTTTTAATTAATCCTAAGGATGTATATGCGATTATGAATGCTATGTATAGCATATTAACAAATATAGATTTAAAGATAAAACTTACAGTTGAAGGCATTGAAAGAAACAAAATATATAATTGGAATAAAACTGCCTTAGACACACTATCAGCTTATAAATTTATAAATAAAATAAGATAATTATAAAGAGTGTATTATATATCTTAATGCCATATAAAATAAGAGTTTAATACTAAACTTTAAAGCTCCAATCCATGAAATTAAATATGGATTGGAGCTTCTTTAACACTTAATAAACACTATATATTATAATCCCCCCTTTACTTAGAACATATGTTTGCTATATAATATACTTAGCTTAATTTTTAGGAGTGATTTTTATGGATTTAATTAACAAACTTCGTATTTTATCGGATAGTGCTAAATATGATGTTTCATGTTCATCATCTGGATCTAGTAGGTCTAGTAAGAAAAATTATTTAGGAGATACCTCGAGCAGTGGAATTTGCCATAGCTTCACTCCTGATGGACGTTGTATATCCTTATTAAAAATCCTATTAACTAATTATTGTGTCTATGATTGTGCTTATTGTCAAAATAGAATGTCTAATGACTGTGAAAGAGCCGCTTTTACGCCTGAAGAAATATGTGATTTAACAATTAATTTTTATAAAAGAAATTACATAGAGGGTTTATTTTTAAGTTCAGGAATTTTAAAAAGTCCTAATTATACTATGGAATTGCTATTAAAAACCTTAAAATTATTACGTCAAGTTCATAAGTTTAATGGTTATATACATGTTAAGGCTATTCCCGGCTGTGATGAAGTATTGATTAAAGAATTAGGCAAATATGCAGATAGAATGAGCGTTAATATAGAACTTCCATCAGCTTCTTCATTAAAGCTTTTAGCTCCTCAAAAATCAAAAATCGACATACTTTCTCCTATGAAAACAATAGCTAAAGAAATAAATGAATTTAATTATAATAAACGAGTTTTTTCTCATTCTCCCACCTTTGTCCCTGGCGGTCAAAGCACCCAACTAATAGTGGGAGCAACTAACGAACATGATAAGGATATTCTTACTTTAAGCGAAAATTTATATAAAAACTACAAATTGAAGAGAGTCTATTATTCAGCTTACATACCAATTGTAAAAAACAATAAACTTCTCCCTTCAATATCAGTGCCTCCACTAATTAGAGAGCACAGACTATATCAAAGTGATTGGTTACTCCGTTATTATGGTTTTACAGCCTCTGAGCTGCTTAACGAAAAAAATCCTAGTCTTAATTTAAAACTTGATCCAAAAAGTTTTTGGGCGCTAAATAACATTGATTTATTTCCTATAGAAGTTAATAAAGCCCCCTATGAAACTTTACTTAGAATTCCTGGTATAGGACTAAAATCAGCTAAAAGAATAGTGATTTCTAGAAGAGTTCACTCGTTATCCTATGAAGATTTAAAGAGCCTCGGAGTTGTACTAAAACGCGCACAATATTTTATATTATGTAAGGGTAAGTACTTAGGTGATACCTATTTTGACCCTCTACTAATTGAAAATAAACTAACTGACAAAAAAATTAAAGTTTATAATAATTCAGAAGACTATACTCAACTAAGTTTTTTCTCTCAATTATCATTAAATAAACCAGAAGATAGAATTACCAGTATAAGTGGTAATCTATAGATAGGAGTTTTATGATTGTACTAATACATGACGGAAGTTTTAATGGATTTTTAACTTGCATATATGAATGTTACTATTCATACAAAAATACTTCTTTAATATTTTCTAAACATTCATTTGAAGAAAATTTATTATACGAAAAAAAATATATAGCTACAGATGATGTAAAAGCAAATAAGGTATATACCTCTCTACTAAAAAATACTGGAGAAGAGGTTGTAGAGAATATTTACTATGCTTATTTATCCGATACCAAAGACTGTTTCTCATTAGCTTTTAAATATATACAACTAGCTTTTAAATTAGGTTCTTTAATTAACCATCACGTTTATGATAGTAGGGTTAAAAACATATTAGCTCTTAGAAATAAGGTTTTGAAGGAAACTCATATGTTTGAAGGCTTTGTTAGATTTTCTTTGATTAACAACCAAATGTTATATTCATCTATTGAACCTGATCACAATATTTTAGAATTATTAAGTTATCATTTTACCAAAAGATTTTGTAATGAAAATTTTATAATACATGATATTAAAAGAGAATTAGCTTTAGTTTATAGTTCACTACAAAATGACTATGAAATCATCTCTATGTCAATAAATTATTATGATGCATTAAAAAATTATAAAGAAGATATAACACAATTATGGAAGACTTATTATAACTCGACCACAATATTATCTAGACAAAACTTGAGGCTTCAAAGTAACAAAATGCCTAAACGTTATTGGAAACATCTTTTAGAAACAAAATAAAACCAGTTAATTCTGGTTTTATTTTGTAATCTTTTTTTCTTCATATATTTTCAGAAAATCTTTTCTATCTGGTTCATCTGCTAATTTATTTTGAAACTTTGATAAAAAGGATTCATAACTCCAATTCTTTTTCTTATTGTAGTAATTGTATACCAAATTATAATAATCATTTGGAAAAATCATTATTGCATATAATACTTCTAATTCATCCTTTTCTATCTTCCATACTGAATCATAGGCATTTATTATTTCTATACTTTTATCAAAATCATATCCATAATTTTTTATAGATTTCATCAAAAAATTACATATATCATGAACTCTAATATCTACTAAAGAATATTCAAAATCTATAAAATAAGCTCTATCTTCTGACAGTATAATGTTATGATGTGCCAAATCATTATGACATAACACTATCTTACTTTCATCTCTACATAAATTTTCATAATTTGACTTTTCTATTCTCTTTATTGATTCATTTATATTCTCTATTTGTTCATCTATACTCTCTAGCAGAAGTTTATCGAAGGTATTCTTATATCCGTATTTACCTACTCTTTGTTTTATATCGAGTAAATTTTCTTTTGCTTCATTAAATTTATTAGGAAACTTCCCTAAGTTACTTTTCAAAATTTCTAAGTTACTGCCTTCAAGATACTTTAATATTCCTAGAGAAGATTTATGATATTGCGCTAGAGCTTTTGATGCTATTACTACATCTAAAGGATTTGAACAACAGCATTCCCTTCCCTCAATCAATTCCATAACACAATATATACCATCTTTCCATCTTACATAATAATTTCCATCCCCAGCTTTAACAAAGGTTAATATATCTGAATAACCATCCTTAATGTAATCTAAAGCTGCAGTTATAAATTTCATATCTTCTGTATTTTCTATTTTTTTTAATATTTTTTTGCCTTTATCAGTAATCAAAATATATACACTTCGTAAAGGTATTAAATCCTCAACCTTTAAATCAAATAATTCAAATAAGTCAGTGTCTAAATCATAATCACAAAGGTATTTTTCATCCGAATATCTAAGCTTGTTCATAAAATCACCCTTCTATAATAATGTAATACTATTATCAAATTCATAAGCCTTCATAAATTTATAATAGAAGGTTTCTTCGTTCCATTGTTTCTTCCCTTCTTTATATTTTTGCAGAGTTTTTAACGTCTCTAGCGGAAAAGAAATATAGCCATTTAAATATTTTTTAGAATTATCGTCTAAACCTTCTTGAGTCAATATAAATTCTATAGCTTCATTATAGTTAATAATCTTTATCCTTCTTTTAATTTTCAATAAAAACTTTCCATAATCACTTTCTACAAAATTATAGGCTATCCCCTTTAGATCATATATAATAATCCCCTTATTATAATTTAAATTTTTATCATCACAATAGCCTAACGTAATCTCTTTATTATCCATAGCTCTTCTAAATATAGACAAATACTCTGATTTCTCTATTTGAGTTACAGCTAAATTAGATAAATTCAAAATATTTTCAACTTTTTCTTCAATTTTTCCCGGGAAATATCCGACTTCTAAATACCTGTTTACTCTTTTTTGAAGAACCTTAATTTGTTCATAATCTTCTCCAATCGTACTTTGGATAGACGGTATAAAATTGCTAGGATATTCTCTCAAGATTTTGTGAATTTTATTAATAAGATTTAGTTGAAAGTATACCTCTCCCTCATTAAGTTGTTTGGCTATTACTTTTTCTTTATTCTTTAAAATGGTAATTCCTCTGTTTTTCAAGTACTCTTCTATGGTCAAAAATTTCATATATTTTCTCCACCATTCTCTAATTGCTTTATATCTTCAACAAATTCCTCTCTTTCTTCACAATCTTCTAGATATTTTTCTAGTTTATTCAGAAAAAAGTCCTCTTCCCAGGGTTGTTGCTCCCAATAATACTGTATTCCTAACTGCCAGTATTGTTGAGGAAATTTTATAAAAGAAGATATAATTTTGCTATCACCTTTTTCTAAAGAATTAATACTCGAATAGCTAGCTAATATTTCTTTCACTTTATTTTTACTCCACTTTCCATTTTTCATAGACCTTATAATTAATGACGAGAGGTCGTGCAGGTTAGTATCTAGAATTGAGTAATCGAAATCAATAACATATAATTCTTCATCATATGCCCTAAGAACATTATGATGGGCATAGTCATGATGGCAAAATCCCCTTTTAATAACTTCTTTATTCATCCTATTTATATAATTAGAACACTTTAAACCATCTATAGTTTTTTCTATTATTGTTAGCTGATTCTGCATAGTTTCTAGATATAGCTTATCAAAATCGCTTTTGTATGCTTTTTGGTAGATACGATTCCTGAAATCTAATATTTCTTTTCCTCTTACATTAAAATTTTCTATCCATTTAAACCAGTATATTCTTGGTTTCATATCTTGATCTATTGTGAAACCTTGACTACATAAATGAAGTTCTGCAAGTTTTTTAGCTACCTCTAATAATTCATGAATATTATCGTAATTACTTTCGCGTGATTGTATCCATGGAGATAAATAGCAGTACTTGTTATCATACTCTATATAATCCATCCCCAATTTAGTTTTAAGTATAGGAGGAATGTTCTTAAAACCTTTTTTTTGAAGATGTAATATAGCAGATAAAATAAATTTAAAGTGAGAATAACTGTAATTAATTGTTTTTAAGCAATATTCTCTATCATCACCTTTTACAATATATATATTTTTTTTCTTAACGATATCCTTTACCTCTATATCGTATTTTTCATTTAAGAAATCTTTTAGATTACTTAGTCCCATTAAGTTCCTCCTCTGATTAATCCTCATTTATTATATGAGAATAATTATTCATGTGTGAATTATTCACCATTGGAAAAATATATCATATTTATATATTATAAACATTGTACTGGGGGAGTAGTATGAAGATTTGCGTAGATGCTAGAGGGTTAAACTGGTATAAAGGAACTGGTATAGGCACCTATACTTATAATTTATTAGTAAATATGATCAACTTAAATAGAGAAGATTTTTACCATATATTTTGGTCTGGTGGAGACTACGATTCTTTTCATAATGATAAAACAAAAATATTAATGGCTTCTAAAAAACATCAAAGATTTTTTGAATCTTACTATATACCCTCATTTGTAAAAAAAGAGCTTATAGATATTTATCATATTCCTCAAAACGGAATTGGATTAGAAGAGAATATAGATTGCAAAAAAGTCGTTACTATTCATGATCTTATACCTTATATATTACCTGAAACTGTAGGTAAAGGTTACTTGAAAAAGTTCTTAACAACAATGCCCAAAATAATGGATAACTCTCATGGTATATTAACAGTTTCAAATTACTCTAAAAAGGATATTTTAAGATTTTTTCCTGAAATTGATAAGGATGATGTTTTTGTTACTCCTCTAGCTGCTAATGAAAATTACAGACCTTTAAATAAGGATATTTGCAAAAAACATGTTCAAGAGAAGTATGGTATAAATACTCCTTTTTTCTTATATCTAGGAGGATTTAGTTCAAGAAAAAATGTCAAAGGACTAATTTTAGCATTTGAAAAAGCTTTTAGAAGCTTTCCTAAAGAAAGAAGCCTATTGATTATTGGTTCATTGAGAGAAGAAGGAGAAAAATTAAAACAATTAGTTCAAGATAAGTCTTTACAAAAAAATATTGTATTTGGTGGTTTTTGTGAAAACTCTGATCTTCCTGTATTATATAATGCGTGTGAAGCTTTTGTTTATCCATCCCTTTATGAAGGGTTTGGACTTCCCCCACTAGAGGCAATGAGTTGTGCAACTCCTGTTATAACCTCAAATATAACATCAATCCCTGAAGTAGTAGGTGATAATGGTTTATTGATAAATCCACTTGATATATTGGATATATCAAATGCCTTAGTCAAAATATCTGAAGATTCAAACCTTAGTGAAGATTTAAGTATAAAAGGTCTTGAAAGAAGTAAATATTATTCTTGGGAGAATACAGCCAAAGA
This sequence comes from Clostridium sp. UBA1652, assembly GCF_002320975.1. Lineage (NCBI taxonomy): Bacteria > Bacillati > Bacillota > Clostridia > Eubacteriales > Clostridiaceae > Clostridium > Clostridium sp. UBA1652. Next base: position 25,471 of record NZ_DCLI01000084.1, on the reverse strand, counting down.
AACTCTAAAAGCTTACAATAAAATCAATGAAAAATACTTGTTTGAATAAAAAGATATCTCAAAATACTTTAAATAGTTATTTTGAGATATCTTTCTACTTCTACTTTCTAACATCTAATATATCATCTATTCTATCATAATCTGTTGTATCTGGAACTCTATTAACAATATTAGTCATTATGGATAACACTTTTTGATTATTAATTTCTTCAAACTCCTTATCTACAACTATATTATTATAAAAAGCTCTCGAGCTTGGGAAAAATCCTTCATTGTTTAAAGTATCCACGCTAATAAGATTTTGATTGTCTATTAAGAATCTTAAAAATCTATTAGCAACCTCTTGCCTTTCATACTCACTCTTCAACGCAACAATATTATCTCCATCAAAGGAAACAGCTCTATTACCTCCGACTACAATAGCTGGAATCATTATAGCTTTTAAGGAGTTTTTTAAGTTATTGTTAATAATATTTTTATAATTATTTTTATCAGCGATATACCCTAGTGGAGTTTCTTTTCCCATTAAATTATCATCTTTAATTATATTAGTTATTTCTTCCGCTTGATTTATATTACCACCTTGATAAATAATAATCTTTTCTATCTCCTCAATAGTAGTTAAATCATATGAAAATAAACTTATTTCATTGTTAGATTTACTATCTATATATTTATATAAATCTATTAATTCATTCCAACTTCTTATATCTTCTGATTTATATCCATATTGGTTCAATATATCTTCTCTAATAATTAAAAATTGAGGATTGCTCTGTATTGGTATACCTAAGTAATGTTCACCTTTTTTCACCTCATTTAATCTCCATAAATTAAAGTTCTTACTGTAACTATCTATTATGTTATCTTGATAGCTTATATTTTCTAAAGAATCATCATTTATACTTCTCAATGTTTTAGAATCTAACATCATAAGATTTATTTCATTTTCAACATTTGATGCTTTATTTAAATATTCTATCATTTCATCTTTATTATGTTTGGTAACATTAATTTTACTCTTCTTATTTGCACTCATAAACTTTTCTGCTGAGTCTTTTAAGTAAACATAATTTTCTTCGTCAGTTATAACCTCAATACTCCCAACTAACTCCTTATTATTAATAATTTTAAACACTTTATACATAGATAAAACAAGTAGAGTAATCATAATTAATACTATTATATTTTTCTTTAAATTTCTCATAAATAAACTCCTTAAAGCGAACTTACTATAAACTTAACACAAAAATCTTAATATATCAAACCTATCCATTTTCAATTGAAAATGATTATTCTTTTGCAATATGTAGAATTATATTTTATAATTATTAATGGATTTATATAGAAAATAAGGAGGGTAAAATGTATAATGCACATTGATAACTTAAAATATTTTTACGATATTGCAACCACTAAAAATATATCATTTGTGGCAAAAAAATCTCATATATCACAATCAGCATTGTCACAGCAACTTATTAAGCTTGAAGATAAACTTGATACCAAACTTCTAGAAAGAAGCAATAAAGGAGTTAATTTAACCCCTGAAGGTGAAATAGCACTAAAGTATACTAAAACAATCCTCACAAGCTACAGTAGAATGTTAGAAGAACTAAATGCTTATAAAAACAATAAAAAGACAGTAAATATCTATTCTCTTTCCTACGTAAAAAACTTTATTCTACCAGGTTTTATAGGAGACTTCAAAAAAAACTTCAAAAATTATAAAATAAATTTATCTTCTATAGAAACACCATTTAATGAGGAGTCCTTAAACTCAAGTTCATTCGACATAATAATTAGTAGTGAAAAATTTCTAAGAGAAGATATAGTATGCCAAAAGCTTTTTGATGATGAGTTTGTAGCCATAGCATCCCCTAAGTTTAATATTAAAGATGAGTATTCTATAGAAGAAATTCTTACTCTTCCTATAATAATAGTTAATAATAATACAAATATATCAAAATACGTTGAAGATAAACTATCTTCTTTTAACTCAAATAGTGATTCATTAAATGTTCTTTTTACTACTGACTCACCACTCACTGCTTTAAATGCATTACTTTTTAATGAAGCCATATCTTTTGCTCCTAAAACAGTTGCACAATTATATACTAAAGATCACAATCTTAAAGAGGTGAAAATAAGCAACTTTACACTTTCTTATTCCATGTACCTATTAGTAAACAGATCGTTTTACATGGATGAAAAAGCATTTATTGATACTCTCAAGAAAAAAATAAAAGGGTTCTTAAAATAAGAGCCCTTTTCTAATCTAATAATTTCTCATAAGTAATCCTTTTATAACTTCTATTAATACATCTTTATACTCGTTATCAGGCAATTTATTTATTCTCTTAAATGCCTTATTAGTATATTTTAGTGCTAGTTCTTTTGCCTTTTCTACCCCTTTATTTTCTCTTACCAATTTAATTATTTCATACACATCTTTGTCATCAAATGTTTCTTTTTTCATATACGGTTCTATTTTTTTCTTATCGTTTCTAAATGCTATTATAAATGGCAGGGTAAATATACCTTGTTTTATATCATTCATTGCAGATTTTTTAATGCTTTCATCAGTTCCTGTATAGTCTAAAATATCATCTATTATTTGAAACGCCATTCCAATATTGTGACCTATATTCCAAAACTCTCTACATAGTTTTTCAGAGCAATTACTTTCTGCAGCTCCTATATACATAGAAAGTGAAAATAATTCTGCTGTTTTTCCAGATATTCTAGATAAATAATTTTTAACCGATAATTTTTCACTGAATTTAGAATTAAGTTGCTCTATTTCTCCAAGACATATTCTAGACATGGCTTTAGAATCTATCTTTATACTTTGTAAAGATCCTTCTGATGCTAGCAATCTAAAACAGGCACAAAATAGATAATCTCCAATATAAACTGCATAATCTTTACCGTATTTTGATTGGATTGTCTCACTACCTCTTCTGACCTTTGCATCATCTATAATATCGTCATGAACTAAGGTAGCCATATGTAACATTTCTACTACAGATGCTAATGCTCTTACCTTTCCTTCATTACTTTCTCCCCATTTAGAGCTTATTATAACAAAAGCAGGTCTTAGCATTTTCCCACCTGATTCTATAAGTTCAATGATAGATTTTTCTATAAACTTATCTTTACATTTTGCATTTTTCTTCATGAGTTTTACTACTTCTTCTAACTCATTTTTAATATATATATTACTATCCCACATTTTATCCATATAATCGCCTCAACTTTTAAGATATTTTACCAAAATACGGAAGTTTAGACATGTGCTTTAAGGCATAGTTCGCAGTCAGTCCAATAAAAAATCCAGTAAGAATTCCTACTAAAGATAATACTGGTAAATATAGCATAACCCCTATATTCTTAACTATCCAAGACGCTATTAAAAGTTGCCCAACATTGTGAAAAACAGCACCAGCGCAACTTACCCCTATAATGCTTACTTTGTCTGCTCCAATTTTTTTTACTATTATCATTATTAAAAAACTTAGCAAGGCTCCAGAAAATGAATACATAAAAGAGGATAGGTTTCCTCCAAACATTGTTGCTAAAGCTAGCCTTAATATAATAATATAAAATACATCTCTTTTTTTATCTAGTGTATATAATGCAATTACCGTTATTAAATTTGCTAATCCAAGTTTAGCTCCTGGAGTTGCGAAAGGAACCGGAATCATATTTTCAAATATATGTAATACTAATGCTTGAGCAACCAATAATGACATATATACTAGTTTGGTCGTTTTTCTCATATAAATTCACCTCTAATATGAAAGAATCACTCCATCATCTGAAGTATCTCCTTTAATTTCTACCAACACTCTATGAGGTAAACATACTAAACGTTCGCCTACCTTATCTATATAGCCTGGTTTCTCACAGACTTTATCAGGGCAATCTGCCTCAATAATTGCGATCGTATCATCTTTAACTGAAACTATATTAATTCCCGATTCAGTTTTTATTTCTATTATTTCTTCCCCTTTGTGGGCTGATAAAGGTATATTTTTATAAACCTTTCCATTTACAGTAATTTGAGCATATTTACTATTGTAATTTTTATTCAAAACCACACCAAAAATTACCTCTGGAATAAAAGATAGCACTACAAGTAGAATAATAATTACTATATCCCACTTTTTAATCATATCATTTCTTCTCCAATCTCTAATCTTTTTCTTAAACTGTATAAATAATCATAAGGTAGAGTGAATTCACTCTACCTTATTAAGTTTACCATATTAATATAATTTAATTTATTTTTGTCCTTGTTTATATACAGGAACTTTTTTACCCAACCAATAATTCCCTACTTTTTCTGTTATCCATGGCATCACATAATAGTCTAATCCAAATGTTCTACCAGCTCCTTGCATTAAAGCAATCGCAGAGAATATATACCATAATATACTCCATTCACCCATAGCTGATAATATAAAGTTAAAGCCCATGAATATTGATGCTGCTGAAGCTAAGAAAGTAAATAATCCTGCTAATAAGCATAAACCTATACCTAACTCTAGTAAAACAACCATTCTTTGGAACCATACCGCTACATCAGCATTTGGAATCATTATTTTCATAACAGCTTCATAGAATTTTGGCATATGTTCTAACATTGGAACTGGAAGCGCTGTTGCAGCATCAGTTGTTGCTTCAGATGCTCCAGAGTTAGCAGCTGCTTGAACCCAGTCAAATGGCATTTTAACATTTCCAGCTTTAAACCATGAATCATTTGCTAATCCATTGGAGAAAATATTGAAAAATCCTTTTATTCCTTTATCATCCCAAGTTCCTTCACCTACAAGTTTCTTAAGACCCTCTAGTAGCCAAATAACTCCTACATATAATCTTAATGGAACAAGCCATAATCTATTACCTTTTGAAGCTAAATGTCCTCTCATTATGTTTCTCTTATCTTCTATTGAGAAGAACTCATGATTTAAATAATGATAACATGCATTTATTCCATTTACACCCCATAAATAATATAGGTTAACCATATGTTTCATAAATAAAGCAAGGAATCCAGATAATTTTATACCCGCTAGGTTAGCAACTCCATATTTTCCTCCAATAGAAACCATAAATCCATGATAATTTGATTTAAATTTAGTCATTTCTTTATTTTCTATTGATGCAACTATATTACTAACAGCAGTATTTGCTGTTTGCTCTGCAGCTTCAACAATTTGAGGAGTTCCTTTTCCTGGTTCTTCTTCAAAATAAGTTAAATCCCCAACAACAAACACATCTTTTTTACCTACTGCTTGCATGTATTCATTTGTTTGTAATCTTCCTGCTCTTGCAGTTTCTAATCCATATTCTTTAACTTCTGCATTAGCTTGTATACCACAAGTCCAAATTAAAGTATTAGTTTCTATTTCTGTACCGTCTTTTAGAACTATTTTATCTTCAGTAACTTCTACTATTGGGGAATTTTTAAGTACTTCTACCCCTTTTCTAACCATATAGCTTTCAGCTTTGTCAGCTTGTTGTCTATCTAACATATTAAGAATTGTTCCCATAGCTTCAACAACTAATAATCTAACTTCACTTTCATCTACATTGTATTCTTTAGCTAACTTTGTTTTCCATTCAATAAGTTCCCCAGCCATTTCTATTCCAGTGAAACCTGAACCTGCTACAGCAAAAGTTAACATCTTCTTTCTAGCTTTAACATTTCTTTCTTTAGATGCTTTTTCAAACATCTTTTGAATATGTTCTCTTATTTCTAATGCATCTTCAAAAGACCATAAAGTAAATCCATTTTCTTTAACCCCTGGTACTCCAAAAAATGCTGGTTCTGAACCTGTACCTACTATTAAATAATCATATTCATAGCTACCGTGAGTTGTTTTTACAACTTTTTTATCAGTATCTACTTTTTCGATATAGTCAGTAACTAGATTAACTTTTGTTCTAGCAAAAATCTTAGTTAAATCGACTTGAACTGACTCCTTATGAACTCTTCCACCAGCTACTTCATGTAATTCAGTCATTAATGTGTGGAAGGTATTTTTGTCGATTAATGTAATCTCAACATCATCATTCTTTTTGTATTTCTTTGCTAATTTTTTAGCAGAATGAACTCCACCATAACCTGCTCCAAGAACAAGTATCTTTTTCTTATTAGACATTTTACCACCTCTTTAATTTATTCTTACATTTTTGTTTAGAAAACATACTTAAATACAAATCCATATTCATTTTATCCTTTTTTTTTCGCTATGTCTATAGATAAAGAGTGTCATTTTCTTATTTAGGTTAATAGTTTATCAATCCCGTTTTCTTTTTAACAACCTGCTTTTCAAGGTTTCTTAAACATTTTCACTATATAAAAATCATATAAGTTTTTTTAATATAACATAAGTAACTTTAATTATATTTATTCGAAAAAGCGTGTATAATTAAAAATGTTGATGGAAATAATATCTTTCTTGTCAACTTTTTCACAATATTATAATATAAATTATATTTTTAAGGGGGATTCTCTCAATGAAAAAGAAAACTTTACTAAGTGTTATCGCTGCTGCTACTTTAGCTGTAACTATATTTGCTGGTTGCGGAAAGAAAGAAGACACTGCAAAAACTAACACTGACACACCTACTAAAACAGAAGACAAAACTGATGCTGTAACTACTGCATCTATAGTTAACGATGCTGATGCTTTTGTAAAAGCAGCTAGCAAAGAAGGTACTTGGATCATTGCAACTTTAGGAGATCTTAAAGTTGATAAAGAAATCAAATTAGAAGGCGAATTTAAAAATGGTAAAAAAGACGATAAGGGTAATGATGTTATCCAACGTAAAATAGGTCTTTATACTCAAGATGCTGATCGCAATGTAACAGCTAGATTTACATTAACAGCTCCAAAATTAACAGTTACTAGCCCAAATGCTAGAATACAAAGCGGAACTTTCAAAGGTGATGTTTATGTATCTGTTGATAACTTCCAATTAGTTGATGCTAAAATCGATGGAAACTTATACTTTACTACTGATACAGCAAAATCTACATTCAAAATGGATGATAAGAGTTCTGTAACTGGAGTACAAGAATTAAAGAAATAATTTACTAAATATAGGAGGTATAAAGTCATATGACTTTATACCTCCTTCATTTTTTATTTATCTAAATAAACTAATTGTTCTTGGTATAATTCTATCTTTAAATAAGCTACCATTCTTTCTACTATCTTATGATGTTTTTTGAACTTAAATTCTTGAGTTTGACAAACATTTTCACATTTATCATCTTTTCCATGTTTCTTGCATTTTTCTTTTCCGTATTCTTCAAATTCATCATATTCTGCAAATTCATTGTAGTTATCATAACCGTAGTCTTTTCCACCAACATCTTCACTATCTATAGCTTGGTCTGCGTCAAATATTCTAGCTTCTGCTAATCTACAGAATGGTTTTTCAATATAAATTATCTTATCAGCAAAATCCCATTCACATTTAGAATTACCCATTTCAAATCCGCCGCAAGAACAATCTATTGATTTATTGCATTTAGTGAAGTAGTTAATTTCTTTTCCATTTTCTCTACATTCTATTACTGGTTTTTGGATATAGTCGATTTCTGTAGCTGTACTAAATGGAACTTTTACTGTAGCGTGTTTTATTGCTCCAACCATAATTTGTCCGTTACAACCTGGTTTTCCAGCAACTGCATACTCTATATTTTTTTCTATATATCCAGTTAAAAATAGCTTTCCATATCCTTTATCAGGGTTTACAGGATCTACTTTACCACAATTAACCATAAGTTTACATTGAGTTATATATACTTCTTTCTTTACCCTCTTTATTTCATATAAATCGTCACATAATTCTATACAAGATTGTAAATCGATTTGTACATCTCTAACTGATAATAAAACAGGAAGCCTAGTATAAGTTACTCTACATCTAGGGTTTATTGATGCATTAGTGCTTGAGCTTAAATTTACTTCTTCTGAGTATATTTTACTTGAACAGTATTTTTTAGACATTTGTTATTCCTCCTCTTGTCCATCGAGTTATCTTCTGTAATAATAGTATATTCTCTACTTCACATGTTGTTACACCTTTCGACAGTTTTGTGTTATTTATATTAAAATATATTTTTCTTCCTCAAATTAACATATAACTCATTTATTACATATAATAATTAAAAATGAATTGTGGAGGTTTATATGGATACAGAAGAAATTCTACTTAATGGATTCCTAACTGAAGAAGAATTACAAAACATTTCTTTAAGACGCGGTTATCTAATGGAAGATAAAGATTATTTATTTCTATCCGACAAATCCTATCCTTTAAAGAAATTAATAAGTATAGATTTATCTCTAAAAATTGTTTCATTTAAAAGCCTATTAACAGCAGACAGCAAGATAAATTATTTTGAGGGAGTAAAGGAATTTAAGATATCTTATGCAGATGATAATGATGACGAGGTTAATCTTACAAAAAAGGCCCCTTTTAATGGTAGCTTTATTACTCCACTTAGAGAATCATTAAAAAATGTTCAAGTTCATCTAATACATGGATACTTCTATGTAGCTGACACAAATATTATTGACTACTATATAAGCTACTTCTTAAAATATGGCGTTAAACCCAACTCTCAAACCTCGAGATACGATACTGATTCAGAATTTTATTAGGAGGTTTTTATGAAAATTCTATTTGATGGTTTTGGAATTACTCATCATGTAGGAAATTCCTTAGGATCCTACACTAATGAGATTATTTCATTAATCAATAACACCGAAGATGAAATAGATTTTAATGTACTTCTTTATAATATAGATAAGCCAACTTCCGATTTATCATTTAAGAATGTAACTCCCCTTTACCTTAATATAGATAGGAGTATATATCCTTCCCCTAATATAAATAATGTTATAAATAGATATGAAATAGATCTTTATCACGATCCAAATAATGGCTTTCTTGCACCTGAAGAGCCTATAAATAACTATATAGTTTCTCTGAATACTTTATTACCGTATCTAGAGCCCACTCTTGTAGATGATAAGTTCAAAAGAAGTTTTTATAAGAGAGTTCCATACGCTTTAGAAATTTGTAAATATCTATTAGTACCAACTAAAGCTTTTAAGGAGGATGTTTTAAGAACCTTTCCTAAAATGAAGGATAAAATAATATGCTCTTATCCAAAAATAAACGAGATATTTTCTCCTAAAGATACATTAGAATCATCTAAGTTTATTTTAAATAATTATAATATAAATTCTCCATTTCTACTTTATGTTGGTGATATTTCAAAAAGAAAATCTATTGAGAAACTTATTTATATTTTAAAAAATCTAGCATCTACGCCTCTGAAGCTTGTTTTAATTGGAGATTATAAGAAAAAAAAATACGCCTATTACAGACATATTTTAGAACTAGCATCATCACTTTCTTTAGAAGATAAGATTATATTCTTAGGTAAAATACCTCAGCATAATTTACCTTACTTTTATTCTAATGCATTATGTACAATTGACTTTTCTATATATAACTCCTACCCTCTATCATCAGTGGAGGCTGTACTCTGTAAATCTGTAGTTATAGTAAATGATACGCCTTCTAATAAAGAAGTCTTGAAAAACTCTGCTTTCTTTATAGATTCAGCTAACTTAAATATAGCTGTAGATATGATTAAAACCTTATACTCGAGAAAAAATATAAAGGGAAAATTAACCAGAAACTTATCTACTCCAGTTGTCGGAGATTTAAAAGAACTATTTAACTTGTATGAAAAATAATAATAGGTGGATGACTTATCCACCTATTATAATATTTCTGTTAACACATCAATAACTTCACCCTCGGTATTATCATAAATAAAATTAATCACTTCATTTATAATTTCATTTGATTTATTTGTGCTATTACTTACACAACATAATCCTATAGTTAACTTTTTATGTTCATCCATACTTTCTATCTCAGCTACAGAAACATTAAACTTATTTTTTATTTTAGCCAATATACTTCTAGAAACCATACGTTTTTCTTTTAAACTATTCGCCCAAGATATTCTAATAACTATCTCAGCAGTACCTATAATCAATCTAAACACCTCTAAGTTATATTCTTTCTAATATTATTTCCCAATCTTCGTTAATTATAGACATCAATATTACATCATCATAAATTCCTTCAATTCTATTAAAGTAATAATTCTTTCTTAAACCTTCTTCAATAAATCCTACATTCTTAGCAACCTTTAAAGAAGGAAGATTTTTATAATTTATATTTACCTCTAATTTATGAAGATTGATATAAGTAAAGCAGAAATATACAAACCATTTTAGTATATGCCTCATTATTCCTTTATTCGTATATTCGTCATTAAGAATATACCCTATCTCTCCCCTTGAATCTTGAGAGTCTATAGAAAATAACCCTATTAGACCTATTACCTTATTACTATTCTTATCTATTACTACCCAATCTATTCGTTCTCGTTTATCATACTCTTCTAAAAGCTCTTCTATAAATACTCTAGCATACTTCTCATTTATACTACTAGGCGATCTATAAAATATAGGCTCTTTTCTATTTTTATAAATTTCTATAATATCTTTTCCATCCTTTTTGTCCGGTTTTCTTAAAATATATTCATCTAATTCTAATTCAACAAAGTCATTAAATATTTTTTCCAAGTAATTTAGTCTCATATAAGCAACTAATTCCATAGAAATTCTCCTAAATATTATTTATATAATATTTATACTTTTAAAATTACTTGTTATGAATACTTTTTAGTAAAAAAGCTCCTCAAAATTATGAGAAACTTTTCTTAAAGTTTGAATCTTTCTATTTTAATTACTTAGTATATTAAACCAAGAAATTCTTTAAATACATATAATAGGCTCCTTTAGCTGGTGATGTGTCCTCGTCTATAAAAGCATCTACTTTTATATTTTCTAATAAATATCTTTCAAATTCTTGCCTTACTATTTTAGATTTCTTTAAAACACCACCCACTATACCTATCTTACAGCTTTCAAAATTCAACTTATTGAATATTCTCTCAGTAGTTTGTGCAATAGCTTTTCCTTCATCTCTTAAAATTTTAATAGAAATATCATCCCCCATTTCCCCTAACTTAGCAACAATAGGGGTTATAGATGCAATCTCATCCTTTGTCTTTGAGTATACAAACTCTATTATCTCATTAACCTCTTTTTTATTTAAAAATTTTAATATCTCAGTAGAAAGAACACTAAGTTGGAAACCATAATCATACTCGTATATCATGTTTTTTAAAGCCTCTATAGCAATTTTATATCCACTACCTTCGTCACCTAAAAGATTGCCCCAGCCTCCACATCTAGCTTCTTGTCCATTTTTTATTCCAAATGCTATGGAGCCAGTACCAGCTATGGTTAAAATTCCATCTTCTCCCCTTAATAAAGCGTTAAGAGCCAATTGACTATCATTCATTATTACTGATGATATATTAAATTTTTTCTTTATAGCTTCATAAACTATCTTTGAATTATCCCCTGATTCTGATCCAGCTAGTCCTAGATATACGCCCTTTAGTCCTTCTAATCCTAACTTGTCTATCAATTCTTTTAAACCCGATAGAATATTATCTAAACCTTCTTTTTTACCATTTAGAAGATTACCGAAACCTCTTAATGCTCTATCCATAATCTCTCCATTTAAATCAAAGGCAACGATTTCAGTTTTAGTTCCACCACCATCTACTCCAATAACATAATTAACCATACAAACCTCCACATATAATAATTAATTCTAATAAGATACATTATAATTATGTACATTCTATAATCTAGTATATATATGTACAACTTCATTCGCAAGGTCTCATTCTTACAATTTTAGTTCATACATTTAAAATCTCTTAATTTCATAAATTACAAACTTTAAATGATTAAAAAAAGGTACTAAATAACCTACCGAATTATTTAGTACCTTTTATCTTATGCTGACATTGTAATTTCTAGTGTAACTTCTTTCCCATCTCTATTAACAACTATTTTAACTTTATCGCCTTCATTTAGCTTATTCTTTTCTTCCGAAAGTTCTGATGAAGTTTTAATGCTCTTTCCATTAAATCCTACTATAACATCTCCAGCTTTAATTCCTGCCTTTTCTGCCGGTGAGTATTCTACTACACTTGCAACATATATACCTTCAACTAACTTATACTGTTTTGCTGCATTCTTATCTAAATCTCTTATACTTATACCTAATGTTAAAGATTGTTTGCTTAATGCTCCTATTTTATCCTTTACTGAGTTTATAGGAATTGAAAATCCTATTCCTTCTACACCAGCTTCACTAATCTTAGCTGAATTAATTCCTATAACTTCTCCATTAGCATTTATTAGAGGTCCTCCACTATTTCCTGGGTTTATTGCAGCATCTGTTTGAATATATACTGATGTACTACCATCTTGATTTTGAAGACTTCTGCTAGCAGCACTTACTATACCTTTAGTAACCGTTCCAACAAACTCTTTTCCTAATGGATTTCCAATAGCTATAACTTCTTGACCTGCTTGAAGTAAATCTGAATCTCCTAAAGTTGCTACCCCTGGCACCTCAACTTTTTCTACTAGCCTTATCATAGCTAAATCTGCATTAGCATCATAATTTACTATTTTGGCTTTATACTCTTTTCCATTATTAAAGGTTACATTTACTTCAGTAGCACCTTGAACAACATGGTAATTAGTTAATATATCACCATCTTCATTTATTATAAATCCTGATCCCACACCCTCTTGTGGTTGATTAAAGAATCCATTACTTACAGAACTTTTAGTTGAAACACTTACTACTGCTGGAGCAACTTTATTAACTACATCTGTTACGCTTAATGAAGTTGTATTACTTGTGAAACTAGGAGTTGTGTATGATATATTCTTCGTTTCACTTGTTCCCTTTAATGTTCCATTCTCAAGAGCTGTTTTAATAATATAATAGGTCGAAGGAATAGATATTGATAAAGTTAAGGCCATCGTAACTAAACCTACTAATAAATATTTGCCTATTCCATTACCTTTTTCCTTTTTATTTTTTCCTTTATTATTTTTCCCATCACCAATCATTACAAAATTAGGTGAATATGTTTCTCCATTCTCAGAATCTCCATTTCTAAAATCACTCATGAAAAGAAACCTCCTTATAATCAATTATTTTAAGTATTATATCCATATTTAAAATATAAAATAATACTGTGTCATCTTAATGACAAATATAAAGTAATATTTTTTCACATATTTTAACCGTATTTATAAACTACAACATTAGTTTTAAATGACTGGACAACAGGTTGACCGGTCAACCTGTTGTCCAGTCATTTAATATAAAAAACTACCTTAGAATAATCTCTATATTCTAAGGTAGTTTAGTTATCTTTTTACTCTTCCTTTTTCAACTGCATACTTGATTGCCTCTAGAACTTTATTTTTGTCTTCAACTGGTATCATCTGCCCATTTGATTCTGTAACTAACTGATTTATGTATCTTGAGGTTGATAAAGTTAAAAGACTTTTATCAAGTTCAACATTTTTATTTCTTGATATTATAGCCAAAGGAGAATTCTCAATCAAGCCTTCTTTTTGAGAATTACTTTTCTTCTCCAATATGTTACTTGCTTCATTATTCATAGCACTAGGATATTTACTTCTTATTCTGTTTGATATAAATTCATTTTTTAATTCTGTTTGTCCTTCAGAAAATAAGTTTTCTGGAATCTCTAACATCCCAAGTCTGTACTTAATATAAGTTAAACCAAAATAAGATTGAGTAGTTTCTAATTTACTATTCTTTTTTATTTTAATGTAATTAGATATGTATTCTTCATTATCTAATTTACTTTCCACTATAGGATCTATCAAAACCATAGAATTCACAAGATCACCATAGGTATTAGCGAAGTTAGTCATAATTAATGAACCATACCCGGCCCCTACTAAAACATACGGTCCCGATATGCCTGCCTTATTTAATAATAACCTTAAATCCTCAGCTTGTCTTTGCGGATCTAATCCTTCTCCGCCATCACTAAATCCATATCCCATTCTATTATATGTAAATACCCTAACACCTAAACTATCCGCTACTTCTCTAGTAATAGTATTCCATTCATTTGAATCTACGCCTAAATCTCCATCAAATATTACTGTCATATCTCCAGAACCAATACTATTGTAATAAACTCTGTTATCATTTATTCGAGTATATTTAGTTCTTGGTTTATATTTTTCATTATAAACCTTAGTCACTGCAAACTGAAACACTAACCCCATTAATAAAATAGTTATAAGACTGTATATCAGAAACTTCATTATAGCTGATATAGGAATTTTTTTTCTAATTCTTAACCTTTTTATACCATTTGAGTGCGGAATTAAATTCATAACTTCTCTATTTCTCCCCTAATTTTAAATTTGGTTTTGCATTTAAATCCATTGTGCTAACATTTCCAAGCTCCCATTGATAGTACGCAGCGCTTCCTATCATAGCTGCATTATCTGTACATAATTCTAGTGATGGAAATAATATTTTTATTCCCTTTTCATTACCCTTATTAATCAAGTTTTCTCGTAGTCCACTATTAGAAGCAACTCCACCTGCTATAGCTATCCTGTCTATTCCTCTTTTTTCACACGTTACCATAGCATTATCTGTTAACACTTCTACAACAGCTTTTTGAAAGGATGCAGCTACATCTGCAGCATTCACTTCTTCATTCAGCATAGACTTCTTATTTAGATAATTTAATACTGCTGACTTTAATCCTGAGAAAGAAAAATCTAAGGTGTCATCATGAAATCTAGCTCTTGGAAATGATATGCTATTAGGATCCCCTTCCTTTGAAAGTTTATCTATCTTAGGGCCCCCTGGATAACCAAGTCCTATTGCTCTTGCCACTTTATCATAAGCTTCTCCAGCTGCATCATCCCTAGTTTCACCTATTATTTCATACTCACCATAATCTTTAACATATACTATAAAAGTGTGTCCTCCTGAAACAACTAAAGATACAAATGGAGGTTTTAAATCCTTATGTTCAATAAAGTTTGCACATATATGTCCTTCTATATGATTAACCCCTATTAATGGCAAGTCTAAGGAGTATGCAAGCCCTTTCGCATATTGAAGCCCTACAAGCAGTGCCCCTACTAGCCCAGGTCCATAGGTAACACCTATAGCATCTAAATCACTAAGCTTCATATTTGCTTTTTCTAATGCCTCTTCTACTACAGTATTTATAACTTCTATATGTTTTCTTGAAGCTACTTCTGGAACAACTCCACCAAATTTTTCATGTATTTCAATCTGAGATGATATAACATTAGATAAAACTTCTCTTCCATTTATAACAATTGCTGCTGAAGTTTCATCGCATGAACTCTCAATAGCTAAAATTACTTTTCTATCCATAAATATTACCCTCTTCTATCTTAAATCTTCAATTTGTATTATACTTTATAGTAGTTGCATTATCAATTTAAAGAATCTTACAATTTTATAACAAGGAGTAAACACATGAAAAAATCTTATGCAAAAGTTATAGTTGCCGGCTCTCCTATCACAAAATCTAATTTTAAACTTTTCAATGAATCAGGAAGAGCTATCCTACCTTATAACTCTGGAAAATATCACGATAGATACGCTTTATATGAAGAGGAAATTTCATACTGTGCTAGACTTCAGAATCCAGGTATAGTAATTGATGAAGCTCTTATAGCTGTTCTTAAGGTCTATTATAAAAGTGAAAAAAGGCATCCAGATACAAATAATATTACTAAAAGTATCTTTGATGGGATCGAGAAAAGCGGCTTAATTATAAACGATGCTCAAATAAGAAAGATACATATTGAAGAATTTTATGATAAAGAAAACCCTAGATTTGAATTAGAGTTATTTGGAGAAAGTCAATATGAGATTAGTTATACAATAACTCCTAAAGATATAGAATCTGAAAAGATAACTTATTCACCTCCTCCAAACAGCAAACTAAAAAAACAAAAACCTGCATTAAAAAATATTATTGATGCTCCTGACTCTAAAGGAAAATGTTCTATATGTAATAAAGTACTCATAGCTAATGATTATAAAAAAGCTGACGGTGGTAAAACTTTAATATGTACTAAGTGCTTTAATAAATTATTTTAGAGGTGATTTATGGATATTGTTTTTATAGGAGATAGTCTTACTTTTGGATATGGAGTATCTAAAGAAAAATCGTGGGTTAATTTATTAGTGGAAAACTATACTTTTACTTACCTTAACAAAGGGGTAAATGGTGATACAACCATAGGGATGTTGTCTAGATTTTTTAATGATGTTGTTAATATAAAACCTAAATACTGTTTTATTCTTGGAGGTACTAATGATTTATTATCGGGTAAAAATATAACATCGGTTTATGAAAACATCCTTTTAATGATTAAAGATTGTATTGATAATAAAATAGTCCCCATAATACTATCCCCTCCTTATATATCAGAAAAGGAAGCAACCTCAAGATGGAGTTCCTACCCAGACTATTCAGAAATAAATGAAAACTTATTAACTCTAAATAATAACCTGAAATTTTATTGCCAAAAGGAAAGTCTTTTCTTCGTGGATTTATTTAATACTACGAATACAGCATTTCTTAATAATGAATATATATACTTAGATGGCATTCATTTTAATAATTCAGGTCATAATTTAATTTATATAACTGTAAATCAAACTTTTAAAAATATAGCTAAAAAGTCTAGTTAGTAGACCTTTTAGCTATAAATACTTGTATATTCCCTTATATACTTCTCAGCAGCTTCTCCTGCTATATACCCTGTTTCTATTGACCTTTTTACTAAAGACTTTGTATTAATAAGTGTTCCACAAACAAATACTCCTTTTTGTGATGTCATAAGATCCTCATTAATTAATGGAGTAAGAGAGTCCTCTTCAATCTTTATTCTAGCCTTTTTTAATAAATCAATTTCCGATCTCCAAGCCACTGAAAGAACTAATCCATCACAATCTATTTCTGAATATTCATTAGTTTCCTTATTTAATATTTTTACCTTACTAACTCTCTCTTTTCCCATCACTTCTTTTATTACTGAATTATATAAGATAGGTATATTGAAATCTTTTGGAATCTCTTTATTTTTACTTTGAGTAGCTTTAATTTCTGAAGAACTTTCTATTATTGCTTTAACATCAGCTCCTTCAACTACTAGGCTTCGTGCCACTATCATAGATATATCAGAAGAATCCATAATAACAACCTCTTTACCTGGCAAATATCCTTGAAGGTTAATTAATCTATGCACAGTTCCTAAAGTATATATTCCTGTATAATTTTTAGTTGCAATATGAATTTTCCCAGTATATTTTTCTCTTGATCCTGTTGCAAAAATTACACTTTTAGCTTTAATAAAGCAGATACCTTCTTTTGGATTCATATATGTTATAATTCCTTCACTATTAAAATCTATAACAATAGTTGAAAGTTTATATTCAATATTAAATTCATCTAATTTACTTATAAAAAAATGTATAAGTTCTGGTCCAGTTACTTCTTTTCCAAGTACGTCTTTCCCAAAACCATTGTGAATACATGGAACTAAGGCTCCTCCTAAGTCCTCTTCTCTTTCAATTATTAATATATTTTTAACGCCTTTTTCTTTTGCTCTTATTGCTGCTGCCATTCCAGAGGGACCTCCTCCAATGACAATCAAATCATAGCTGGCTGCCATACACATAAAGTCCTTTCATTTAAATATTAATTATATTTGTTTAATTTAATTTTATCATAGAATATTTATTTTAAAATAACTTTTGAATAAATTGCTTTTTAAAAATAAAAGCTATAGGTATAGGAGGTGATAAAATGGCTAAAAAAGTTAAGATAAAACATGATCCTAAAGCAGAAAGTGCTAGAGCAACTTTTGGCGAACCTAAAGCTAAGGAACATAATCCTAAAGATTTTAAAATATAACATAACAAAAGAAGCAGATCATTGATCTGCTCCTTAAATCTTAAATATATTTTTTATTGTCTTACCATAATTTCGACTTACAGGTATCTCTTCCCTAGTACCTCTTAGTTTCAATATATATGTACCATTAACCCAAGATATTATATTTTCTATTAAGTCTAAATTAACTAAATACTTTCTATGACATTTAATAAAATTAAACTCTTTCAATCTATCTTCAACATTATTTAAAGTTTCATCAGATATAAAACTATCTTTATCTGTTACGATATTTACATGTCCTTCATTTGCAACACAATATATAATTTTATCAACATCTACTAAACTCAATTTATCTGAATTTTTTACAGGAATTTTTTTAACATTCTTAATACTTACAGTATTATTTTTTTTATCTAATTTTTCACTTAATCTATCTAATGTAGTTTTTATTCTATCTATAGAAAATGGTTTTAAAACATAGTCTTTTGCATTTATTTCAAATGCTTTTAAGGCAAATGCATCATGAGCTGTTATAAAGACAATCTCAATGTTTTTATTAAGTTTTTTTATTTCCTCAGCTACCATAAACCCATTCATCTCTGGCATTGACACGTCTAGAAAAACTGCATCTAAATCTAATTCTTTAATTTCCTCTATAGCCTGTTCAGGACTTGTGTATTTCCCAACTATCTTAAGTCCACTTTCAGTTGAAAGTAAATACTCTAATTCTTTTAATGCAATAATCTCATCATCAACTAAAGCAACATTAAGCATACTCCATCTCCTTATAAAACATTATTTATAGGTATCTTCAAGCTTAACTCAGTTTTATCCCCATCTTTTGAAATTCCATCTAGCTTGTACCCAAACTTTTCCCCATATGTATTTTTATATTCGTCTATGTATTTTGCTATATCTCCATCATGTATTAAAATAATAATTAAATCCTTTTTATCAACTTTTGATTCTACTGTGATTTTCCCCCCCACTTTAGACTTGAGCAGACCCTCTTTTAAAGCAATATATGTTATTTCTATCAAAAAACCTTTTTTTATCAAAAAGTCATCTTCTAAACTCTTAATCTCATAATCTATTTTTTCTCCAAATCTTGATTGTTGTATTTTTAAATATCCTTTAAGAACCTTAAACTCATTGGATAGTTTTGTATCATCCTCAGATTGAGAAAGGTAATATCTAAGATAATCACCTAATGCAAGTAATAATTCTCTTGCTTTGTTTCCATCTGTCCTACAATAATACATAATTGTACTTATAGCGTTAAATAAAAAATGTGTATCTAAGTTATTCGATTTGTTAACTTTTATAGAATTTTTACTAACAACCTCACTCTCAAAATCATTTAGAATTTTTACAAACATTGGTACACAAATAGAAATAAAAATTAGCCAATATTGAGGAAATACCTTGATTAGAATGATTTGCAATATTATTAATGTAATTATGATTAATTTCTTTTTTCCCATAATATATATATCGTTTAAAAATAATTTTACTTAATATATAATATGATATGAAAAATTTACAAAATCTTGTCTTTAAGCCACATTCTTGTCAATTGATTTATACCTACTATTCCTATATAATCTTAGTGGTGATATCTTTTAGGAGGTTATTTATGAATATTAAAGAATTACAAACTAATCCAGTAAAGATTATAGAAAAGAATTTAAACAAAAACCTCATCATAAGATGTATTTTTTATTTTCTTATTTTATTTTCTATAATATTTAAAGGTGTATTTTTTCAAGGCTTTATCGAAAACAAAAACGTATATAGCTTTGATTTTTTTGCAGGATATAGTTCGGCTATATATTTCTTTAAATACTATGCTGCATTTGCAGGTATTTTTTTAAGTTTTGGATTATTATTTAGAGGCAAAGGTAAGTGGATTTACCTGCTAGTAATAGATTTATTACTAACTCTTTTATTTATCTTAGACTTATGGTATTTTAGAGGCTTTATGACAGTACCATCAATTCTAGTAGCAACTCAAACTGCTAATTTAGATAATATGTCAGGCTCTATTCTATCTATGACGAGTCCAATGGATATAATTTTTATTTTGGACATACTATTATTATCTATATATATATTTATATTTAGAAAAAGCTTTAAAAACATAAAATCAAATATAAAAGGTTTTACTGTATCCTTTTTATTATCAATAATTTACATAGCCTATGTTCCTTTTAATATAAATGTATTAGGAAATACTGATGTTAAAAATTCATATCTTTTTTCAAATTATGATTCAACTGATACCGCTAGATATTTTTCATCTATAGGTTATCATTTATTTGATTTATATAATGTATATAAAGACTTAAAACCTTATGAACTTACAGCTGAAGAACAAGAAGATATTACAAATTTCTATGATAAGAAAAATGAAAATCTTCTCGATAATGAATATAAAGGTTTATTCAAAGATAAAAATCTTCTAATAATTCAAGTTGAATCACTAGAAAATTTCGTTATTGGACAAACTGTCAATGGACAAGAAATAACACCTAATTTAAATAAACTTTTAAATAATTCAATTTACTTTCCTAAAGTTTATGAGCAAGTAAATGAAGGTACAAGTTCTGATTCTGACTTAATGGTTAATACATCTATGCTTCCATTAAGAAAAGGAAGTACTTTTTTTAGGTATCCAGTAAGAAACTATAATTCTTTACCTAAATTATTAGGCGAACTTGGTTATGAGTCTACTGCTATTCATCCCGACAGAGGCAGCTTCTGGAATTATGCTCAAGGGCTTAAAGGAATAGGATTTGATAACTTTATAGACTACTACTCTTTTAATCCAGATGAAGTAATTGGATTAGGTCTAAGCGATGAAACTTACTTCAAACAAGTGGTTCCAATGATTGAAAAAATGAAACAACCATTCTATACTTTTACTGTAACATTAACAAATCATGGTCCTTTTGACTTGCCAGATAAATATAAAGAATTGAACTTAACTGGTGAACTAAAAGATTCAATACTTGGAAACTCATTTCAAACTGCTCATTACACAGATAAGCAAATAGGAATGTTCCTAGAAGAACTAGATAAGAAAGGTTTGCTTGATAACACTGTAGTTGCTATAGAAGGTGATCATACTGGGGTTCATAAATACTATAATGATAAGGTTGAAGAACTTAAAAATCCTGAGTCTTGGTGGCTAGATAAAGAGGATTCTTCTGTTCCACTAATAATTTATCAGAAAAATTTACAAAACAGCTTTAAATCTGATATAGCTGGAGGACAAATAGATATAATGCCTACTTTAGCTTATCTAATGGGTATTGATGAGAGTAAATATATCAATACTGCTTTAGGTAGGAATTTATTAAAAACAAATAAGTCATTTGCGGTAATGACTAATAGAAGTGTAAGAGGTACTTTAACTGAAGAAGAAAAAGAATTCTATATTAATAGTTTAGAATTATCCGATAAAATTATTAAAAGTGATTACTTTGAAAATTACTATAATAAATAACAAATTAAAGGAGCCTTAAGGGGGCTCCTTTAATTTATATTAATTATCGACTTCTTTAGCATCTTGTTTAAATACTTTTTCCCAGCTATCTGCTATATATCCACTGGTCCATTCGGCCATAATAACCGATTCGTTTTTATCTTTTTTTATCCTTTTAATAGGATCTCCTTTTAGCTCTGAATTTTCTATTTCATATACTAATATATAATCGTCCAATACAACTATAGCAACCTTACCATTAGGCGATGTATATATATCCTTGATTAATGGATTTTGCGCCTTAAGTATATTCCATCTAACATAAAGATTATCATAAATAATTAATTTTTTTGTATTTATCATATTTACATCAAATTTTAAATCTGCTAATGCATTGTTTTCTAATCTAGTTCTTCCTTCTAAAACCCATCTACCATTTTTTCTTACTACACCTATATTGGTTGGGTCTAGCTTAACATCAACTTTTAAGTTTGGAGAATAATTTTCTAAATTATCTAGAGCTACTTCACTTGAGTTCTTTAGGGCTTCATATCCTTCAGTTCCTGACAAAACATCTATCGCTACTCCATTTGGAGTATGTATCGTATCTACCGGTATTATCTTATATCTACTATTTTTGTCATTATAATTATCAGTAAACTCTTCTATAGATATATAGTTATTACTAATGAAGTTTAAGTTAACGTATTTACTTTCATTTTCAACTTCTAAAGTATCCTCTGAACTTATACCTTTATTATTTATATTATAGGTATCAAAATATTCTGTTACGACTCCATTTCTATTTATCTTTTTAGGAACAAGCTCCCAAAAGCCTTTTAATCTTGGATATAATATGTTTTTTCTTTCATAGACAGGTTTTGCTATTCCATTGTCTACTCCTATCCATAAAGTTCTATACGTTTCTTCCCCTACTCCATCTTCTGTTAATTCCCTATTACTTTTAAGTCCTATATATACACATTCAACTATATCATTATAATCTCTTTTTGCATTTCCATCTTTCTGTGTATCACTTGCTATGTTAGTTGGAAAATTTGATACATCACTAGATATCTTCGTAATAGTATATATAATATCATTATGAATTATCAATAATTTATTTTCTTCTAACCTCAGTATCTCTCCAATTAAAGTATTATTATTAAGTGGGCTTATTAAATCAACTTCATGATTTTCATTAGAAAATCTTTTATAACTAATATTATATTCAGCTAAAAGATACTCTTTTAGATTTACTACTCTTAATTTATACTTTACTGTATCATATAAATTATTATTAATAATCATTCTATTTTCATCCAAATATATATATTCAGTCTTTGATTCTAATGTTCGTCCCTCTTTATAGTTATACTTCTCATTTATCTTCCATGTACCCTTAAAGCTTACAGCACTTGATTGAGGAGGAGTAAGCTTTCTAAAATCTTGCCCTGAAGGCATAAATTTTGAGAAAGTAAAAACTGATGCTATCATAATTAGAATCACCAATATTAATAAAAGTTTAAAACTTCTTCTCATATTTCCTCCTTAGATTAATCTCTAAATGCAGTAGGTAGCTTTATAATTACTTCAGTTCCTATATTTTCTTGGCTAAATATCTCAAGACTTCCCCCATGGAGTGTAACTATTTCATCACATATAGATAAACCAATACCATTTTGAGATCTTGAATTTTTGCCCTTTACAAATTTTTCTTTGATTCTTGGTAAAATTTCTGGATCTATCCCACATCCATCATCTTTAATAGCTATTTTTATATAGTTTTCTTCATATTGAATTATATCTAAAGAAACACTTCCTCCATAATCAGTGAAATTAAAAGCATTGTCCAATATATTTATAAATACTTGTTTCATTCTATCAGAGTCAGCCCAAATTTTAGGTAAGTTTTCTTCTACACTTATCTTAAAATCAACATTCTCTCTATTTGCTCTTGGTGTCAGATATATTCCAATATAATCGACTATATTCTTTAAATCTATTAACTCTTTTTTCATTGCTATTTTTCCAGATACAAGTCTTGAAAAATCAAGCAGCTCTTCCACCATATTAGACAGTCTCTCTGTCTCATTTTCTATTATATTAAAACCAGTCTTTAGTATTTGTTCATCTCTATAATCACTATTTAATGTTATTACCCATCCTTTAATAGCAGTTAATGGAGTTCTCAATTCATGAGATACAGAAGATATAAAATCATTTTTTAATTTCTCTCTTTTTGATAATTCCTCTGCCATATAATTTAAGGTTGAAGACAATTTACCAATTTCATCATTTGATTCATTTATGCTTCTTATTTCTAAATTTCCTGATGCCATAGTTTCAGCTACTGTTGTTAATTCTTTAATTGGATTAATTATACCTCGCGCAAATACAAGGCTTATTATAACGCCAATAAACAATACTATGATTGATACTATCAAGAAAAATATAGCTATAACGTTTATAGACTTATTAACATCACTTAAAGATATTATATATCTAAGTACACCATTTATCTCTCCTGATGATTGTAATGGATAAGATATGGCCATTATCTTTTCTTTATTATAACCAGTTCCAATCCATCTCTCATATTCTCCTTTTAATGCTTTATTTACATCAGGAGTATCTATTATGTCACCCTCTTTTACTCCAAGTGAGTCCATAAGTAATTTTCCATTATTATTTAAAATCTGTACTTGAATATTGCTTTCATTCCAAAACATATCTATATTATCATAGATGTTTTCTTCTAGTGATAGATATGAAAAGTTCTTATTATAAAAATCTGCTGATATATTTAACTGACTCTTTAAAGTTTGCTCTATACTTGAATAGTAGTAAGTTCTAATATAACTTATCATAAGAATATTTAATATACCTACAGTAAACAAAATTATTAAAATAAAATATTTAACCATTTTTGTTTTAATACTTTTATTCACCATTTTACCTATGCTTTCCATCTATATCCCGTTCCCCATACAGTTTCTATATATTTTGGCTCTGAAGGATTATCTTCCACCTTTGATCTTAATCTTCTTATGTTTACATCCACTATCTTTGAATCTCCGAAAAAGTTATAATCCCATACTATATTTAATAGTTCATCTCTCGAAAATGCCTTGCCTGGATTCTCCATAAATATCTTTAGCATCATATATTCCTTAGGCGTTAAATCTATTTCCACTTGATTCTTATATACTTTCTGTGAATATAAATCTATTACAAATTCTCCACTTGTAATGCTTTCATTTTTTTCTTCATCCTTACCTATTCTTCTTAATAAAGACTTTACTCTTAATGTTAATTCGATTGGGTTAAATGGCTTTACAACATAATCATCTGCTCCATATTCAAGTCCCATTATCTTGTCCATATCCTGTCCCTTTGCCGTCAACATTATTATCCCCATACTAGGAAATTCTTTTCTCAATACTTCACAAACCTTAAATCCATCTATCCCAGGAAGCATTAAATCTAAAATTGCTACATCAGGCTTTTCTATTAATGCATTCTTTACTCCATCTTCGCCATTGTTTGCTTCTATAACCTCAAAATTATTACGTTTAAAATTTATAGTTAAAAAACCTCTAATACTATCTTCATCTTCAACCACAAGTATTTTATACATGTAAACACCTCTTTATAATTATAAAATAAATTAGAGAAGTCTTAATTGCTTCCCTTTAAATTATACCATATATATGAAATTCTAATCCTACTAATTGATTATACAATCCTAAATACTCTACATATATATATTACTACTTTTCTCTTTACATATAGTAACAAATATATAAATTTATATTACAAAAGAATTAAAGATTTATATAATAAAAAACACTAGGAAAAATCCTAGTGTAATAATCAAATTGGCTCCGCGAAGAGGGCTCGAACCTCCAACCTATCGGTTAACAGCCGAGTGCTCCACCATTGAGCTATCGCGGAACAAAATTTGGCGACTTCCTACTCTC
>NZ_DCLI01000049.1:26076-72435 GCF_002320975.1 Clostridium sp. UBA1652 | reverse complement strand
TAGCTTAATTATTGACTTAATCCTAATTACTTATTCATATTTCAGTAAAAAAGACTATGAAAAAAACAAGCTATCACTTATAGCTTGTTTTTGCCCGGGGGTTTTTGTGGGACTCAAGGAGTTCCACTTGCTAGAATATGAGTATAATAAAAAACCATTAATTTCATTATTTTCATTCTTTGATATCGCAAAATACTTATCATTATTTTTAAAAGAATTCATAACCCATTGTTTATAAACTTTATCTCCACCACGTTTAAGTAGTTCTTTATCCTCTATAAATTTTGAATTCTCAAAGTTTGCTATGTCTATAATTTTTTCAATTGGCTCTAGTGAATGAAATATCTCTACGCTTCTACCTATCTCATTATTAGGTTCCACTTGTTTCTCAAATTGAATATTAACATCAGCTAAAAAAGCATTAGTATAATGTCCAATAAGTTGTGAATTAACTGGTTCTGAGTTTCGATTCTCAATAGAAATAAATTCATACTCTTTAAATTCTGTTTTTAAGTTATCCAATTCACATTTTTTAATAGGTTCACTTAAAATTACTTTTCCACATTTTATTCCAAAATAATCTGTATCCCATTTAAGTTCATATAAAATAGGCGTATCAGTCCCTAAACTACCATTTTTCAAAGTACATAGCCTCCTATATGTCTATTCCAGATGCTTCATTTTCTTTTATTACTTCAGTTATATACACATCTTCTCTCTTCAAAACCGACATAACAGTTTTAAAAAATACTTTTATATCAAGCCATAAGGATAAGTTATCAATATAATATATATCATTCTGGATTCTTTGCTTCCATGGAATTGTATTTCTATAGTAAGCTTGATTTAATCCTGTAACACCTGGTTTAATTTCAAGCTTTCGCTTTTCATTTCCTTCATATAACTCTATATGTTCTGGCAAATCTGGCCTTGGTCCTATTATGCTCATATCACCTTTAATAATGTTTAAAAGCTGAGGTGTTTCATCAATACTGGTTTTTCTAATAAACATCCCTATTTTTGTTAGTCTTGGATCATTCTCAGAATTAAATGTAGATCCATCACTATTTCTTACGTCAGGAGCATTTACCTTCATTGAACGAAACTTATACATCTTGAACACTTTACCATCCTTACCTAAGCGAGGTGCATTATAGAAAATCGGACCTTTATCTTGAAAATATATAATTGGCCCAATAATTATAAAAATAACTCCCCAAACCGGTAGTGCAATTAACGCTAAAACTAAATCAAAAAATCTCTTTAGAAAGTTTCTATACATTTTAACACTCCCATTTACTTTAAATTTTCTTGTTTTATTTCTAATACTAATTTCCTAAAATTCTCACACACATAATCTATATCCTCGTCAGTAAGTAGAGTATGAAGCGGAAGAGTTATTTCATTAATATACTGATTATAAGCATTAGGGTAATTATTAATATCAAATCCTAAATTTTTATATGCTGTAAATAAAGGAAGTGGTTTATAATGGACATTGCATGCAATCCCTAGCTCTGCCATTTTAACTATAATTTTATTTCTATCTTCTTCTTTTATTCCTGGTATTCTCACAATATATAAGTGTCCTGAAGATATAAAGTCTTCACCATAATGTTGTAAACTTAAAACTCCCATTTGCGAAATAGCCTTATCATATTTTTCTATAATACATTTTCTTCTTTTTAGCAACTCATCATATCTTTTTAACTGAACTAATCCAATTCCAGCTAATATATCTGTCATATTACATTTAAATGCAGGGTATATAATATCATATTCCCATGAACCTTTTTGAGTTTTGGCTAAAGCATCCTTTGATTGACCATGAAGACTATATAGCATAAATTGCTTATATAACCATTCATCATCGAAACCTAAATCACTTCTCCATACAACAGCCCCACCTTCTGAAGTCGTTAGATTTTTAACCGCATGAAATGAAAATGAAGTGAAGTCAGCTACCTGTCCACATTTATCACCTTTTCTTTCAGCTCCAAAAGCATGGGCAGCATCTGCAATTACTACAATTCTATTTAAAATTCTTTGAATATCATTATTAGCTTTAAATAATTCCTTCTTATCTTCTACAACTTCAAATATTTTTTCATAATTACACATCTTTCCAGCCAAGTCAACAGGAATAATAGCCTTTGTATTTTCTGTAATTGCATCCTTAAGTTTATCATAATCCATCTCAAATGATTCAGGCGCAGTATCAACCAATACAATCTTAGCTCCTACATGATCTATTATTGATGCAGAGGCAGTATAGGTATACGCAGAAGTAATAACCTCGTCACCCTTACCAACTCCTAATATCCTTAAAGTAAGTTCCATTGCAGCCGTTGCGGAGTTAAGACATACAGCTTTATCAACTTCTAAATATTCTGCTATATTTTTTTCAAATTCTTTTGTTCTAGGTCCTGTTGTTATCCATCCTGATTTCATTGCTTTTATAACTTCATCAATTTCTTCCTCTGTAATATCTGGAGGCGAAAATGGTATGTTTCTTACTCCTACTTCCTTCATTAATATCCCTCACTTTTCATGGTTTATATAATTATTTAATAAAAATGCTTTTATAAAAAGTAACTTATACTACAGTAATTACATTGTTTCTAAAAACATCTATTTTATCTGCTGCTGTTTCTTCATCATCTTCATTGCTCACTATATCATTAGGCGTTCTTTTATAAGTAGGTACTAACTCCTCTACCTTCCTTATAAGATCATCTTTATCTCCGTTCTCCATGATGAATCTAAACTCATCGAACCCTTTCTTAAGCTTATTCATATCTGTAAAGGTAGGGCTTCCTACAAATATTTTTTCATGCTTAGTACTTCCTAACCCCTCTTCTGCCATTAACAGTTCTTCATAAAGTTTTTCACCTGGTCTCAATCCTGTTATTTCTATCTTTATATCTTTGTGAGGTTCAAAACCTGACAACCTTATTAAATCGCAAGCTAAATCATATATCTTAACTGCTTTCCCCATATCAAGTACAAATATTTCTCCACCTTTTGCATAGGCACCTGCCTGCAATACTAGTTGTGAAGCCTCTGGTATAGTCATGAAATACCTAGTAATATATTTATTAGTTAATGTAACCGGTCCACCACTTGCTATCTGCTTTTTAAATAGTGGTATTACAGAACCATTACTTCCTAACACATTACCAAACCTTACTGCTACAAACTCTGTCTTACTCTGCTTATTTATAGCTTGCACTATCATTTCACACATTCTCTTGGAAGCTCCCATTATATTAGTTGGGTTAACTGCTTTATCTGTAGAAATAAGTACAAATCTCTTTACTCCAGCTCTATCAGCACATTCTGCAACATTTAAAGTTCCAAAAACATTATTTTTAATAGCTTCTGATGGATTATCCTCCATCAAAGGCACATGTTTATGCGCTGCTGCATGAAATACTACTTCTGGTTTAAACTCTTCAAAGATTTTTTCCACTCTTTTTCTATCTCTTACTGATGCAATAATAATTTTTAAATCTAATTTAGGGAATTTAACTTTTAATTCATTTTGAAGATCGTAGGCATTATTTTCGTATATATCTAGTATTAATAATCTTTTAGGTTCATACTTTGATATCTGCCTACAAAGCTCAGAACCTATAGATCCTCCTCCACCAGTAACTAATACTGTTTTTCCTGTTATATACTCACTTATTCCTTCGTTATCTAATACTACTGGATCTCTCCCTAGTAAGTCTTCTACCTGCACTTCTCTTATCTGGCTAGATATTACCTTTCCTTGTATAAGTTCATATACTCCAGGTATAATCTTCATTTTACAGCCTGTTCTTTTTACTATATCTATAAGTGATTTTTTATCCTCACCTTTTAAAGATGGTATAGCTATTATGACTTCTTCTACTGCTTTTAGTTTCGCTAACCTTTCAATGTCTTTACTTCCTCCAAGGACCTTTAATCCTGATACGAAAGTTCCTTGTTTATATTTACTATCATCTATAAGTGCTACTGGTTCTAATTTCATCTCTGGTCTTCTTTTTATTTCATTTACTATCATAGTACCTGCTGAACCTGCACCTATTATCATAACTCTTTTGAAACCTATTTTATTTATATTTTTAAAGTTAATTACCATTCTTCTATAAACTCTAAAGGATATTCTAAATCCTAATATATAAATAGTAGCTATCATACCCGATACAATACTTAATCCATAAGGTAAATTAAAGTTAAAAATACTCCCTATGGTTATAGATAATATATTAGCTATAACACATCCACATATAAGTAACATAAACTCATCTATACTAGCATATATCCACAAACTTTTATAGAACTTAAATACAAAAAATACCCCAATGTATATAATAGTTATAAACGCTATATTATGTTTATAATTTTGGAGATACTCTATATCTTGTCCATCTATAAATCTAAAAAAGATGGCTGATAAATACGCCAAGTTTATTAGTGCTATATCTATTATCATTAGTATTAAGTTTTTATAGCGTTTTACTATGTTCATTAAGCCCTCACCCTTTTCATTCTTTAATTTTATATAATTATTTCTTAATATTAATAATAACTTTCCATAAAATAATTCCTTAGTTTCCCATCTATAATATATAAAGATGGTCATAATTTACTTATGACCTCTCTAGTTATTTTCTCTTAAATAATCCGAAGAACCCTTTCTTCTTCTCTTTTATATCTATTATCTCAGGTAACTCTATTTCTAATCCTTCTAGTACTTTTTTTTCATTTTCTAATATAAATCCGTGTAACTCTGGATTTAATTCTTCTAATCTTTTTAATGCTTCTTTTATATCTGTTTTTCTGAAGCTGTTATTATGTCCGTCACTTCCTATTAAATGAATCATGTTTCTTTTTACTAATTCTTCCCCAAAAGCTTTTTCTGCTTGTCCATGTTTTCCTAACAGGGAATTAGCGTTAAGTTGTAGTAAATATCCTTCTTCTATAAACGCTTCTATCATATCTATATTGTTTATAAGTTTAATATTTCTTTCCGGGTGTGCTATTATAGGTTTTATTCCTAAAACTGTTAATTCATACAATACATCCATAGAGTATTTAGGCACATCTCTCATAGGAAATTCTATTAGCATGTATGGCCCTTCATTTATTCCCCATATCTTCTTCTCTTTATAAAGTTCTGGTAGACTTGGGTCCATATACACCTCTAACCCAGGTATTATATGGATATTGCTTTTTTCTCTTAATTCCTCAAGTTTATTAAAATACTCTTCTCTATCAGGCTCATACTCTCCTAATAGATAATGAGAGGTGGCACATATATATTTAGTGCCTTCCTGCTCTGCATTTTTTATCATATCTAAGGACATATGGATATCCTTAGCTCCATCATCTACTCCATAAATTATGTGTGAATGAAAATCTATCATGTCTCCTCCTATTCTTCTGTATCTGAAGAATAATATCCTTGATACTTCCCATATCCATAACCACCATAGCCATATCCTTTAGCATCTTGAGGTATTTTATTTTCTACTACCCCTAACACCTTTCCTCCAACCTTTATAATGCTTTCTTTTGCTCTTAATATAGCATTTTTCTCTGTTACTCCATAGGTTGCAACTAAGAGAATTCCATCTAAGGTTGATGCAAGTACATGTAAGTCTGAAACCACAAGTACTGGAGGTGAGTCTAAAAGTATAACATCAAAATAGCTCTTAAGATCTTCTAATATTTTCCCCATCTTTTTAGAACCTAATATTTCTGATGGATTAGGTGGAACTGGACCACTAGGTATAAGTCCCAAGTTAGGTATATCCACTTTATATATAGCTTCTTCTAATGTACTTTCTTTTAATAATAATGAAGTTAATCCACTAGCGTTAGATATTCCAAATTTCTTGTGAATTGTAGGTTTTCTAAGGTCACAATCTACTAATAATACCTTTTTACCACTTTGAGCTAGGCTTACTGCTAAGTTAGCAACTATAGTACTCTTTCCTTCTCCTGGTGCACATGAGGTTATTGCTATAATATTAGAATCTTTATCTAACATAGAAAACTGCAGGTTTGTTCTTAAGGTTCTATATGCTTCTGCTGATGCCGACTTAGGGTCACTATATGCTATTAGATCTTTTATCACGCTTACCACCTCTTGCTTTCTTTTTATCTTCCATCATAGGTATTGCCCCTAATACGGGAACCTCTAATAATTTTTCTAATTCATCTGTATCTTTTACTGTGTTATCTAAATATTCTATTAAAAATACTATTCCTACTGAAACAAATAATCCTAGTATTAAAGCTATTGCTATATTAATTAGTGGTTTAGGTGATATAGGACCACTAGGTAACAATGCATCATCTACCAACTGAACGTTGTCCACATTTTTAATTTCCTTAGTTACAGTTTTTAAAGATCTTGCAACTTGATTAGCTACTTCTTTAGCTTCATAGGCATCTTTAGATTTTACTGTTATGGTTAAAAAATCAGTGTCACTACTAGGTGATGCTGATATCATCCCTAAAAGTGAATCTACGCTTCTGTCAGAGTTTAATTTCTCTATTGTGTCCTCTGCTACCGCTCTTGTTTTAACAAATACACTATAGGTTTTAACTAATTTTTGATACATTATAACATCATTATAGGTTTGATTTGGGTTACTTGACGTTTCTTCTTTATTACTTCCTATAACTACTGAGATGCTAGCCTGATATGTAGGCTTAATTAAGAAAAAGCTGACTATAGCACTAACAAATACACAGGTTAAAGTCACTGATATTATTAATAGCCATCTCTTCTTTAAAATATGTAGATATTCCTTTAATTCCATCTTAATCCTCCGACAGGCTGTGCGAAAATTGCAAGTTTATGATATAATTTAACATATAAGCATAAATTTTCATTGTAGGAGAGTAAAGTATTATGAATTATATTTGTGGAGATGATAGAACTCAAATAAGAATAGAATCAATGGAAGAATTCGTAGAAAAATATAGTGAAGTAAGGGTAATAGACAAAATAGTAGATAGTATGAATCTCGAATGTTTGGGATTTAATATTGGTAATAATGACGCTATTGGAAGACCCAAATTTGATCCTAAAGATCTTTTAAAACTATACATCTATGGATACTTTAACGGTATAAGATCATCGCGCAAATTAGCAAAACAATGTGTTATTAATAGAGAAGTAATTTGGCTAATTAAAGGACTTAAACCTAAATATAGAGTAATTGCAGATTTTAGAAAAGATAACATAGAGGCATTAGAGGAGGTTTTTAAGAGCTTTGTTAACTACTGTATTAAATTAGGATTGTATGGAAAAGAACTTATAGTTGTAGACGGTACAAAATTAGAAGCATCTGCATCAAAAAGAAAGCACTATAGCAAAAATAAGTTAGCTAAAATGAAAAAAATAGCACAAGATAAAATTAAAGAATATCTTCATGAAGTAGAGATGAATGATAAAATAGATGATAAAAATAGCAGCTTGGACAAGACCAGTATTCCCAATGCTATTGAGGAATTAGAAGAAAAAATAGCATATTATGATGATTTGGAAGCTATGCTTATAGAAAATGATATGAATGAGATCAATTTTACAGATTCAGATGCTAAAACTGTAAAATTTGGAGCTAATCAAGGAACTGATGTAGGGTATAATGTACAGTCTGCAGTTGACGCAGAAAATAAACTTATAGTTACTTTTGAAGTAGGTAACAATTCACCCGACCAAGGTCAACTCCATAATGTTAGTAAAAAAGCAAAAGATATTTTAGAGATTGAAACAATAGAAGTATTAGCAGATAAAGGATATTTTGCCGCTGAAGACCTTGCTAAGTGTGAAGAAGATGATATTACAAGTTATGTTTCTAGACCTAGATATACCAATAGTTCAGGAGATTCAAGATATTTTATTGATAAATTTAAATATATAAAAGAGGACGATGTATATATCTGTCCAGATGGAGAAATATTGCACTGTCATACTAAGAAAGTTGATGCTAAAAGAAGAGAATATTATAATTTTGATGCTTGTAAGAACTGTGAAAATAAAGATAAATGTACTACTGCAAAAGATGGAAGAAAAATAGCTAGGACTGAAGGCGATGAAATTGCTGAAATTGTAGACAAAAGGGTTAAAGAAAACCAAGAAAAGTATAAGCAGAGACAGATGATAGTTGAGCATCCTTTTGGGACTATAAAAAGAACAATGGGTTTTTATCACTTACTTTTAAGAGGATTTAAAAAAGTAAGGGGTGAAGTTAGTATTGCCTTTTTTACATACAATTTGAAAAGAGTTATTAATATTCTAGGAACTGAGAAGTTCCTAGAGGCACTTATATCTAAAATATATTTCATTATCCTTAAAAAGTATACCTTAGCCATAATAGCATCTTAAAGTATTAAGCTGCTATTATGGTTCTAATATTTAAAAAGCTTTTTTATGCACAACCTGCCGAATGTTTTTTTAAATCTAATGTATATAAATCATAACATATTACCATATTTGTGTCTATTTTATGAAGTGTTTTAGGTGCTATTGTTTAATGGTGTCGAACCCATCTTTTGGTGTTATTTATTAAACTTTTAATAATTAAACTATAAACTATTATATTAATCTTACGATAATATATATCTTTAAAGTTTTACCAAATAATTATATAACTTTTTAACAGATTGTTCAACACTCAAGCGAACGTTAATTCTCATTCTTAATAGACATTATTCGACTTCTATAATATATATCGGACACTTTTCAAGGATAATTTATACTTATTCTTTTAATATTATCCTCATTTTAAAATTAATATATTCTCTTTCAAGGAATGGATTGATATATTTTCCATTATGAAAAGCTATAAATAAATTCAAATTACTTAGAATTTATTTATAGCTTTATTATCAGTAAACATTTACTTAGCGTATTTACAAGACTTTACTAAAATATAATAAATATTATATTCATTCAAAGTTCATTGTCGATTTTTGTTTGAATTAAATCAAAATATTTATTTATTTTTTTCTTTTAAATTTTATTATATAAAATGCTTCTCACAAAAATCTCACAAAGATTTGTTTACAAAAAAAGAAACAATAAGTACCCAAATTGTGTACTTATTGTTTAAATCACTTATTGTATTATTTCTTTCAAATACTTTATAAAATCTTCTCTTAAATCTTCTCTTCTTAAAGCATATTCAACTGTTGCTTGTAAGAATCCTAATTTATCTCCTACATCATATCTTTTCCCTTCAAAATCATATGCATACATAGCTTCTTGAGATATAAGTTCTTTTAATGCATCTGTAAGTTGAATTTCTCCACCTTTACCTGGTTTAGTTTTCTCTAATATATCAAATATTTGTGGAGTTATTATATATCTTCCAAGTATAGCTACGTTACTAGGCGCTTCTTCTCTAGCTGGTTTTTCTACTAGATTTTTTACTTTATATACTCTGTCTTCTATATGTAGCCCGTCTACTATACCATATTTACTTACATTTTCTTCTGCTACTGTTTGTACTCCAAGTATAGATGTTTTATATTCATCATAACAATCCACTAATTGTTTTAAGCATGGGTTTTCCTCATTATGAACAATATCATCTCCTAAAAGCACTGCAAAAGGTTCATTTCCTACAAATGTCTTAGCACATAAAATTGCATGACCTAACCCTTTAGGTTCCTTTTGTCTTATGAAATGTATATCTACCATTCCAGATATATCTCTTACTAAGTCTAGTAACTCTTGTTTTCCTGATTTCTCAAGTTCCATTTCAAGCTCTATAGATTTATCAAAGTGATCTTCTATAGACTTTTTATTTCTACCTGTTATTATTAATATTTCTTCTATACCTGAAGCTATAGCTTCTTCTATTATATATTGCATAGTAGGTTTATCTACTATAGGAAGCATCTCCTTAGGTAATGCTTTAGTAGCTGGTAAAAATCTTGTTCCAAGTCCTGCTGCAGGAATTATTGCTTTTTTAATTGTCATGTCTTTCTTCCTTCTTTCTGTTACTTTAATTAATCATTATATCCATTAGGATTATTTGAATGCCATTTCCAAGCTGTTTCTACTATAGTTTCTAGCGTATTAAACTTAGGCGTCCATCCTAGTTCCTTTACAGCTTTTTCAGATGAAGCTATAAGTATAGCAGGGTCTCCTGCTCTTCTTCCTGTAACTTCTGCTGGTATAGGATGATTAGTTACTTTTCTAACTACTTCTATTACATCTTTAACAGAGAATCCTGTTCCATTTCCTAAGTTAAATATTCTGCTGTCTCCACCTTTAAATAATCTATCTAAAGCTAAAGCATGTGCTTCTGCTAAATCTGATACATGGATATAATCTCTAATACAACTTCCATCTGGTGTATTAAAGTCTTCTCCAAATATCATTATCTTTTCTCTTTTACCTAAAGCAACTTGTAATATAAGTGGAATTAAATGAGTTTCTGTCTTGTGGTCTTCTCCTATATTTCCACTTACATGAGCTCCCGCTACGTTAAAGTATCTCAACACTGTATGTTTTATTCCATAAGCTGTATCACACCACTTAAGAACTTTTTCCACCATAAGTTTAGACTCCCCATAAGCATTAGTAGGGAAGGTTTTATCTTCCTCAACTATAGGGGTTTTCTCTGCCTCACCATAAGTTGCTGCTGTTGATGAGAATACTATATATTTAACATTATGTTCTTTCATAACTTCTAATAGATTTATGGTTCCATATACATTATTATTAAAATATTTTAATGGTTCTACCATACTTTCTCCTACTAGAGAGTACGCTGCAAAATCTATAACTGCTTCTATTTCATTTTCATTAAAGACATTATTTAAAAATTCTTTATCTCTTAAATCCCCTTTGTATAACTTAACTTCCTTTACTGATTTCTCGTGGCCAGTTTCTAAACTATCTACTACTACTACATCTTTTCCTTGTTCTAGAAGGTAAGCTACCATATGACTTCCTATATAGCCAGCTCCTCCACATACCAATATTGACATAGTATACCTCCAAATTCAATATATTGTAATTTAATCTCAATATCTGTATTATATCAAATAATTTCATAAAAAAAAATAAAAGTATGACATGTTACTGTTTTGTCATACTTTTATTCTTTATTTAAAACATTTCTTTTACCGTATTGGCTATAGTATCTGCAAACTTTTGCTGATTCGCAGAGTTAGCCATAGCAGCCGCTTCATCTGGATTCGATATAAATCCTCCCTCTACCAACATTGCTGCCATATTGGTATTTACAGTCACATATAGATTATGGTCAGCGGATCCTCTATTAATTCTTCCTAAATCCCTAGCTATATTATTAGCTGTTTTATTAGCTAAATCTCTACTTAGTGCACCTGCTGGAGATGGAGTTGTATCAATATAAGCATCTTCATAGGATTGACCTTTAGGAATTTTTGTGATTCCTTCATTATCAATTCCAGGTTTATAGGTACTATAATGAGTGCTTGTCCCTCTAGCTGATGAAGCACTTGAAGAATCATGATGAATGCTTATAAATAAATCTGCATTTATTGCATTTGCGAAATCCGCTCTTGCTTTTAGAGAACTTGCTGCATCTTTTGATATTGGTCTTTCCCATAGTTGCCTTGTCATCTCAACTTTATATCCTTTAGCTTCTAAGCTAGCTTTAAGCTTTACGGCTACTTCCATATTTAATACAGTTTCTTCATATTTAATTCCGTTATGAGTAGCCACCGCTCCATAATCACCACCATAATCATGTCCTGGATCTATTACAACTTTAATTTGCTTTTTTAAGCTTTCACCTATGTTTTTTGAAACTTTAGTTATGTCATATATATCTACAATTCCATCATTATTTAAATCGTATGTACTATTTGATGTATTATTATATCCATATATTATGTCTAAATCCTTACTGTCAATTATCTTATCATTATTAAAATCAATTCTTGTTAATTCTTCTAATGTAGCTGCTGAAACTTTGATTGAATTTATGCTGGCAAAAACTAGTCCAATAATAACTACTTTTATAACTATTTTTCTAAGTACTCCCATTTAATACCCCCATTTAGCGGCTAGTGAATAAATTTATTCACTAGCCATTTTTTAATATTTTTAATCTATTATTTCAATATAATCAAATGCTTGATTATATCCTTTTGAAGAAGAGTTCTTGGTAGAAGTGACTTCAATTTTAACCTTATGGCGTCCTTTAACTAATCCAGATTTAGTTAGTACCAATTTTTGTAACACCTCATTTATTGAATATGAATCAATATATTCTTCAACTCCATCTATTGTTACTTTTGCAATTCCTCTATAAGAGTTCACCGGTTGTACCCACTTAAATCCAGTCCCATTAAAAGTAAATTCTATTGAATCTCCTGGTGTGCTTGAGTAAAGTACATTTCCACCACTATATGAAGCATTAGTATCTTTTACCCAATTTCCATTAAATCCTATATTGATATTATTTTCTTCATATTTACCAGATGTTAATATTGATGTATCATTACCATTAAGAATTTCTAAATAATCGAAAGCTTGAAGATTGCCTTTTGATTTCAAGTTCTTACTTGAGGTAAGTTCAATTTTAACTTCGTGTATTCCCAATGCTAAATCTGTCTTACTGAATACAATTTTTTGAATCACTTCATTAACTGAATAAGTATCGATATTTTGAGTTACTCCATCTATTGTTATCTTTGCTATTCCTCTATATTCATTTACTGGTTGTACCCATTTAAATCCAGTACCATTAAAAGCAAATTCTATTGAATCTCCCGGTGCACTTGAATAAAGTACATTTCCTCCGCTATATGAAGAGTTAGTATCTTTTTTCCAGTTTCCATTAAACCCTATGTTAATATTATTTTCCTCATACTTACCAACGGTTAATATCGAAGGATCATTAGCGCTAAAAATTTCTATATAATCAAAGGCTTGATTTATTCCAGAAGATTGAGGATTTTTATTCGCCGTAACTTCTAACTTAACTTTGTGAGTTCCATCTGTCAAATTCAGTTTACTAAATACCTTTTTCTGCAATACTTCGTTAGTTGAGTAGTTATCAATAGTTTGTGTTACCCCATCTATTGTAACTTTAGCTATTCCTCTATATGCATTTACCGGTTGTACCCACTTAAAACCAGTTCCTTTAAACGTAAACTCAATTGAATCTCCTGGTGTTGTTGAGTAAAGTACACTTCCTCCGCTATAAAGTTGATTAAAATCTTTTAACCAAGTTCCATTATACTTTATATTACTATTATTCTGTTCATACTTTCCAGGACTTAAAATATCTTGCTCATTTGAATTTAATACTTCTATATAATCAAAAGCTTGATTTATCCCATTAGATTGCGGATTTTTATTCGCAGTAACTTCAATTATTACTTTATGAACTCCTTGTTTTAATCCGGTTTTAGTGAAAGATGCTTCTTGTAAAACTTCATTTACTGAATAAGTATCTACATTTTGTTTAATTCCATCTACAGTTATTTTTGAAATTCCTCTGTAGGAGTTTACTGGTTGTACCCACTTAAATCCTGTTCCATTAAATAAAAACTCAACATAATCTCCTGCATTTCCTGAGTAAAGCACAGTTCCGCCACTATATGAGGATTTAGTATCTTTTTTCCAATCTCCAGAGAATCTTATATTAGCATTATTTTCCTCATACTTACCTACCTCTAACGGATTAAGAAGATAATCATTCATTATCTCAACATAATCAAAAGCTTGGTTATACCCCTTGCTATAAGAATTTTTCATTGACGTAGTTTCAATTTTAACAGTATGAATCCCAAATGGTAAACCTACTTTAATAAATGATTCTTTTTGTAATTGTTCGTTTAAAGAATAATTATCAATATTTTGTGATATTCCATCTATTGTTATCCTCGAAATACCTCTATACGAGTTTACTGGCTGTACCCATTTAAAACCAGTTCCTATAAATGTAAAGTCTATAGAATCTCCTGGAGTTTCTGAATACTTAACGCTTCCTCCACTATATGATTTATTTGAATCACTTAACCAATTTCCATTAAACTTTATTTTAGAATTATCTTCTTCAAATTTTCCAACTGTTAAAGTTGATGTATCATTGTTTAAAATCTCTATATAATCAAATGCTTGATTATATCCATATGAGTATTGATTTTTATTAGGTGTAACTTCAATTCTAACAGAATGATATCCTAATTTTAAATCTGTTTTACTAAACATCTCTTTTTTCAGCACTTCATTAACTGAATACGCATCCGCACTATATGAAACTCCATCTATTATCACATTCGCAATTCCTCTATATGAATTTACTGGTTGTACCCACTTGAATCCTGTTCCTATAAATGTAAAATTAATAGAATCACCATAAGTAGTTGAATATAGAACCTCGCCTCCACTATAGGCTGAATTACTATCTTTTAGCCAGTTACCATTAAATTGTATATTGCTAATATTTTCTTCATACTTCCCACTGGTAAGTGGCTCACTTCCACTTCTATTTAAAATTTCTATATAATCAAACGCCTGATTATATGCATATGAAGATTGATTTTTATTAGATGTAACTTCAATTTTTACTGAATGATATCCTAAATCAAGATCTAATTTTGAAAATACATTTTTTAAATTCTCTTCATTGCTTGAGTAATTATCTACATATTGTTCTCTTCCATCTATAGTTACTTTAGATATTCCTCTATATGAATTTACTGGTTGCACCCATTTAAATCCCGTTCCTATAAAACTAAACTCTATAGAATTACCTGGTGTTTCTGAATACTTTACTCCCCCCCCACTATATGAAGGATTTGAATCTTGTATCCAATTTCCATTAAATATTATATTTGAATCACTTTCTTCATATCTTCCACTAGTAAGCGGTATAGGTTTTGTAATTGCTACATTAAACCCACTTGTAGTTACTCCAATAGGATTTGAATTATTATCTGCTAATTTAATATTTGCTTGATTTAATGCTAGATTATTGGAAGAATTTGCACTAACCGTGAAATTGGCTTGTCCTATTTTTAAAGCTTTAGCCTTTATAGTGAATATTGTATTATCAAAAATAGTAGCACCTGAAACATTTCCCATATACGTTAATGTTATTGAAAGCATTCCAGTTTCATTATTTATTAC
Source organism: Clostridium sp. UBA1652 (assembly GCF_002320975.1). Taxonomy (NCBI): domain Bacteria; kingdom Bacillati; phylum Bacillota; class Clostridia; order Eubacteriales; family Clostridiaceae; genus Clostridium; species Clostridium sp. UBA1652. The sequence continues at coordinate 57,287 of NZ_DCLI01000049.1, read as the reverse complement.
TTTTTTGAAATATACATCATTAGAATTAATTATTCCTCCAAGTGTTACATCATATATATTAAAAAGACTATTGTCAAACTTCAAATCTATAGAGGCTCCATATAAAGATGTAAGATTCTTAGCATTAATATCAATATTAAAATCTTCTCCTAAAACGCACGGATTTTTATTTACCTTAAAATAAACACTAGGAGAATTCTCTGCCGCACTTACTTTTACACCTTTTTCAAAGTTAAAGGTAGTTAAAGCTATAATAAAGCATAGAAAACTAATTAATATATTCTTTTTTGAAAAATTTCCCAAAAAAACCCACTCCCCTCTTAATTTTGGCTATTTATTTTTTATAATCAATTAAAGACTCATAATTAGTAGTATTTAGCCAATTATCAAAACCAATTTTTTCCCACGGCATTCCTCTATCGAATGTATAACGCCAAGGATATATATCTTTACCTGTTTCTTTATCCTTTATATCAGTCAAATCACAAACTTTTTTTGCAGGTCTTCCTACAACAACAGACTTTTCTTCAACATCTCTTGAAACTACTGATCCTGCTCCAACCATCCCTTCCCTATGCACAGTAACTCCAGGCAAAAGAACAGAATTAGTAGTAATTAAAGCAAACTCTTCAATTGTACATCCTTTTATGTTATCTGATGGTGGTGTAGGGTCATTTGTTAAAACTACATATGGAAATATCCATACAAAATCTTTAATAACTGATTTTTGCCCTATATGTACATTACTATGTAAACTTACATAATTACCTATTTGACAATGTCCTTGTATATCTGATAAAGTTCCAATTCTAACATTTTTACCTATTATCGTATTTTCCCTTATGGTTACTTTATGACCTGTTTGAAAACCATCGCCTATTTTACAGTCTCCATAAATAACATTTTCTGTTCTTATAAGTGAATTTTCACCAATAATTAACTTATGATTCTTATTAATTTTTTCTTCATAAAAATCATACAAATATTCTCCTAATATGCTTCTTGCTCCAATAAACGTATTTTTTTTAATATGTACATTATCTCTAATAATACAGTAATAATCTATATATACTCCATCTTCAATAATAACATTGTCTCCAATTATTACGCCTTCTTTTATTACTGAACTCTTAGAAATACTACAGTTTTTACCACTCATTTTGCATTCCTCCGTTTTTTCTTATTTTATAACATTAATAACATTATATATTTATTATTATATTACTTCAATTCCTATCAAACCTACTTAATTAATTTTTTTACAATTAAGTTTATATCATCCTTATAATTTAAAGATATTATTATTATACTAACTAATCCTGTCAATAAGCTTAAAATTATATTATCTTTAACGTAAATTCTCCATACTATAAAAAATATCAAAATACTTAAAGTACTTAATTTAAATTTATTTGATATTTCAATTAACTTCATTTTATGCAAGACAATAACACAAACTAAAACAGATGAAATATATCCAATAAGAGTTGCTATCGCAGCTCCCTCTACTCCCAATGTTGGTATCAACACTAAATTAATTATAATATTTAAAAATGCCCCAAAAGATAAAATAATAAAATTAGGCCATGTTTTTTTTATAACTAAAAATTGATTGGCTGCAGTTTGAAACAACATTAATAATAATGGAGAAAGAAACAGATATGGAAAAGCTTGAGCTCCCATTACATAATCACCTTCAAAGAGAATATTAAATATTAATTCTGAAAATACAGTCAATATTATTGTTGTGATAAAAGATATCACTCCTAAATACTCAAATATTCTTGAAGTCATTCCAACTTGGTCCTTATCTTTCATCGTCGAAAAAGCAAAATATTGCCATCCTCCTGCAAATGCAGTATATATAAGTTGGCTCATAGATGCTACTTTTGCTCCAACTCCATATATCCCCACATAAGATGTTCCTATAATATTATTTATCATAAGTCTATCACAAGAATTTAAAATCCAATATATCAAAAAATTTGGCATTAATGGTAATCCTATTTTTATGAGATCTTTAAGATGTTCTTTCTTGAATCTTTTAATATTAAACCACTCTTTATTTAATAAATAAAATATTATTAGCATAGAAGCCGAAGAAATCAATGCTGCTAAAGGTAAAGCCATAACATACATTTTATTAAGCAGTAAAGGTACAGATATGGAATATGATATTATTGGAGTTATTGTATTTAAAATTAAAAATATTTTTCTCTTATTTAACATTCTAGTAGGTGCCGAAATAATTGTATTTGTTGATCCAATAACTATTGTTAATGCCGATATTATAAGTAAATTTTCGTATTTATTAGAATTAAAAAATTGATATGATAAAATCCCCTTAAATACTATTAAAATTATAAAAACAATAATTGCTGTCCCTATAACAGAATAAAATGCTGTTGAACATACTTCTTTTTTATAATTTTCATCTTCTTTCTCAAAAAATAGTCTAAACATAGCATCGTATAATCCCATTATAGCTATAGCCGAGCCAAATGATACGATTATATTGGCCATATCATTTATCCCATAGTAAAAAGTATCTGGCATTAGCCTAGTTACTACAGGTAACATAATTAGTGGAACTATCTTACTAATTATCCCACCCAAGCCATATACTAAAAAATTCTCTATAAATAGCTTTTTTCTACTCATATTTTCTCCTTAAACTTGTATTCATTTATATTTAAAAAATATCAGGCTACTGATTTCTCCAGTAGTCTGATATAAAATTTTCATGTATTCTATTTCCATTCATTTATGATATCACATATATACTTTATTTCATCATCATTTAATCCATACCATAATGGTAGACTTAAAATTTCATTAGAAATTCTTTCTGCTATAGGAAAGTCACCTAATTTAAGTCCTAAACCTTTATACGCTTCTTGCAAATGTATGGGGATAGGATAATGTATTACCGTTTCAATTCCTTTTTCTTTTAAATACTTTTGTAACTCATTCCTATTATTTACTTCTATCGTAAATAGATGCCATACATGACTATTACTTTCCCCTATAGTTGGTAATTTAACATTTTTATTTTCTATGTTTGCTAAATATTTTCTAACAGCCTTATCTCTATAGTCATTCCATTTATCTAAACTCTTAAGCTTTACTCTTAAAAATGCTGCTTGCATTTCATCTAATCTTGAATTAGTTCCCATATATATATGCTCATATTTCTTTTCAGAACCGTAACTTCCAAGCGCTCTTACCTTATCCGCTAATTCTTTACTGTTAGTAGTTACTGCACCACCATCTCCTAGAGCTCCTAAATTTTTACCTGGATAAAAACTAAATCCTGCTGCTATACCAAATCCTCCAACCTTTTTCCCTTTATAAGTTGCGCCATGTGCTTGTGCAGCATCTTCAACCACAAATAAATCATGCTTGTTCGCAATCTCATTAATTCTATCCATATCTGCAGCTTGACCATAAAGATGAACAGCTATTATTGCTTTAGTTCTATTGCTTATTTTTTCTTCTATTAATTCTGGATTAATTGTATATGTGTTAGGATCAGGTTCAACTAGTACTGGTATAGCTCCATTATACGATACTGCTAATGCTGTAGCTATAAATGTATTGGATGGTATTATTACTTCATCCCCAGCTCCAATATTTAGTGCTTTTAGAATTAAATATAATGCATCAAGTCCATTACCAACGCCTATACAATATTTAGTTTCACAATATTTTGCAAACTCTTCTTCAAATTTTTCAACTTCACTCCCTCTTATAAACCAATTTTTACTTAATACTGCATCAAAAGTATTTTTTAATTCCTTATTTATTGAATTGTGCATCATAGTAAAATCTACAAATGGTATCTTCATTATTATCTCTCCTAAAAAAAATTATTTGCTTCATCCAAGTAAAAATCGTAGTTGCGTATGTAATCACTTTCATCATAGTATTCTGAGGCTAACACTAAAAGAACTGCACCGTCTGAAAAATCAAACATCTCTCTCCAAATCATAGGTCCTATATACAACCCAACAGATGAATCATTTAATTCCACAACCTCTTCTTCTTGTGAAGTTTTTACACGGATTTTAACCGACCCATTCAAACAAAGCAGAACCTGATGTAATTTTTTATGTGAATGAAAACCTCTTGTTACATTTTCTTCAACTTGCGTTATATAATATACCCTTTTAATTTCAAAAGGTATATCATTTTTAGCTTCAATAGGAGTAAGTGCTCCATATTTATCAAGAAATTTTTTAAACTTAATCTTTGCACAGTTATACATTATATCACTCCAATACCTTTCTATACATTATAGAATCTACATATTTTGTCTTTAAATCCATCTCCCTGTTGACTAGAAACGTCTTTAATATATAGTTTCAAATTTTTAACACTATTAGTTTCTTTAAGTTTTGTCCTAATTTTCATGCTGAATATTTCTGGTCTTTTTAAAGTAAGAATTGTTCTTTTTATTTTACCATAACTTGAATTATCTAATTCTTTCATTTTTATTGCTAGCTCTAAATATTCAATATACTCTTTATTATTCCTATATTTATTTCTCAACCACTTGTAAAAGTTTAGTTGATCAATATCAACTTTGGTTGGAAACTGAACATTCGACGTTGAGATTCCTGTTCCATACTCATACCAAATTATAAAGTTTTCTATTATTTTTATTTCAACTTTATCCATGGTTAACCATAGTTGTAGTATATCCTCTGTATATTTTACTTCTTCAGGAAGAAAATAGTTATATTTTGTAAAAAGATCTTTATTAAGTATCAAACCTGCCCCAGTTGCAAAGTGTCCTAAAAACAACATTTTTTTCATAGTTTCTTTATACGAATTAAATTTTTTATAATCTTCTGGCCTAGGTCTTAGAAAATTAATTTCCTCAAACATGCCCTTTTCTGTATTAAAAGAACGTTGTAGTCCACATGCAATTAATGGATTGTGCTGTTTAAAATATTGATATATTGTTTCTAATGTATCTTTAGAGTATAAAAGATCTCCTGCCGCCAAAGGTTTAATTATTCTACCTTTTGCAATTCTATACGCCTGTTGTACATTTTTTACAGTTCCCAAATTAGTTTCGTTTTCAATTACAGTAACACTTTTAAATCTTTCTTTATTTTTCTCGAGTACTCTTTCTACAACATTTACTGACTTATCTTTAGAACAATCATCGCATACAATTAATTCTATATCTGAATATGATTGAGATATGATAGAATCTAGAGTAAGTTCAACCTTATCTTCTGAGTTGTAGGTAGGTAAAACTACTGTGATTAAGTCTTTTTTCATCACTGAGCTCCTTTACTTATACAAACCTTTTGCCTTCATTTCTTTAATAGATTGTTCATATTTATCTTCTTTTATTTCTTGCTCATTAACCCATTTAGCAAATTTATTTATTCCTTCAATAAAAGAAACTTTCGGTTCAAAATTTAACAACTTTTTTATTTTGCTTAAGTCAGCTACATTATGTCTAATGTCTCCCAATCTATAGTTACCAGATATCTCTATTGATATGTTGCTATCATAAGCTTCTTTAAGAGCAGTCGCTACAGTCATTACATCAGTAGCAACTCCACTTCCTACATTAAAAACTTCATAGTTAGCTTCATTTTTTTCTAAACCCAATATTGTCGCATCAACTATATCATCTATATATACAAAATCTCTTGTTTCTTTTCCATCTTCAAAAATATTAATATTGTTATTATTCTTTATTCTGGTTGAGAAAATTGATAATATTCCAGTATATGGATTGTTCAATGATTGCCCTGGTCCATAAACATTTTGGTATCTAAAAGATACACATGGTATACTTAATGATTTACAAGATACCATAACCATCTGTTCCTGATTTTGCTTAGTTATTCCATAAATTGATGTTGGATGTATTTTAGAATCCTCATCAGTTTTTAATAACTCTAGATTTCCATTACATGATGGACACTTACACTCATAATCACCTTTTCTCAAATCTTCATCTTTTCTTTCTTCAGGGTACACATCCCCATGGTTTTTACAAATATATTTTCCTTCTCCATAAATAGCTCTTGATGCAGCTACAACTACTTTCTTAATTTGAGTATCTTCATTTGTAAGTATATCCAATAAGTTAGCCGTACCCCCTATATTAACATCAGTATATTTGTAAATTTCATACATGGATTGACCTGTGCCTGTTTCAGCAGCTAGATGAATCACTGCATCTTGGCTCTTTAATGCTATTCTCCACTCTTCCTTATTTCTAACATCGCCTTTTATAAACTTTACTTTCCCTTGAATAAAATCAGGAATATCAGCATTTTTTCCATGTATTTGTTCAGAAAGATTATCTAAAATGGTGATTTTATATCCTTTTTGAATTAATTTTAATGCAACTCTGGACCCTATAAATCCTGCTCCTCCAGTAATTAGAATATTATTCATTTCATTAACTCCTCCAAAATCTTAAGTCATTATCAAAGCACTAATTCAATTTTGTTTTATATATTAAATAAGTTATTACAAATTCTGTCTATACATATTATCTTTTTTATAGTCTATTATCGCTTTATATATTATCTTTGATTTATTTCTATCTTTAAAAGCATACTTAATTATTTTAATTGCTCTTGTAAAATAAAAATATAATTTTACTTTTATTTTACTATTATAAAATTTATCAATAAAATACATTCTATTTCTATTTCCATAATAGATTGAGGTATTAGATTCCATTCCCCCGCTAGAGCTACTTACTTTATGCCACAATTTTGCATTAGCTTCATACCAAATTCTAAATCCTTCAGCATTAGCTCTAGCTATAAAATCTGTATCATCATAATACATAAAATATTTTTCATCCATAAATCCAATTTTATCGAATACATTTCTATGTGTTAAGAGACAGCAAGTTGGTGTATATTCTATATATTTTGAAATATTATATTCTCCATTATCTTTCTCATTTTCTCCAAAATGTGTAGTAGTAGCTTTATCCCAATTAATTTTACCGCCTGCACACCATATAGTATTATCAGGTTTATAATAATACATTTTACATGTAACCATAGTATTTTCAGAAGCTGTTTTAACCATCTCTTTTAACATATGTTTATCTACTTCAGTATCATTATTTAATAACAATACATAGTCACACTCTAACTCTAAAGACTTTTTTATGCCAATATTATTTCCTTTAGCAACCCCACAATTTTCACCAGTCTCTATTATTATAACATCATCAAACTCTTCTTTCAAAATTTTTACCGAATTATCTTTTGAATCATTATCCACCACTATAATTTTGTAGTTATTATAATCCATATTTTTTATAGTTCTTATGCAATCATTCTGAAAATTTTCCCCATTGTAATTAACTAGTACAATCCCTATTTTAGGTTCCATAACTTTACTCCTCTATAAAATTTCCTCTAGTATCAGTTCTTTCCCATGATTTTTTATTAAAATTGTATCTTTTTACTATTCTAGATGGCGCTCCTGCAACCATAGTATAATCTGGAATGTTTCCGCTTACTACACTATTAGCTGCAATTATACAATTCCTTCCTATTATAGTTCCTGGTAAGACTATACTTCCTGTCCCAATAAAAGAATTATCTCCTATAATAGTTTCTTTTAATCCAACTAAATCATTTTTATATATTGGAATATCTATATCATAATATCCATGATTATTATCAATAATTGTAACATATCCAGCTATTAACACATTTTTACCAATGTTAATATTTTTAGCACAAGTTATATGAAGATTAAATTCAATTATTGTTCCATCTCCAATTATCAACTGCGGATTATATAACGTATTATTATATTCACTTACAACTTCAATTCTTGAATTAGCCCTAATAGTAACTTTATCACCTATAAATATTTTTTTCTTATTTCTTATAATTAGTGGTGTATCTATAACTGAGTTTTTTCCAAAGTCAGCATAAATATATTTATATATTTTAGATTGCAATATTCTTTTTATATAGATTTTATAATCATAAAGTATTTTTTTCATTTTATGATCTTATTCCTCTCTTAATTAATATATAATTCATTTAAAGACTTATCATCACTTTCTACTATAAAATTCTTTTTATTATTTAACCCTATACCATTTTATCACTTAACAATACTTATGTATAGATGATCATTATGAGTATATATTTATTGAACTACTGGTCATTTATTTTATGTTAGTAATCTTATAGGCAAAGCAAAATTATCAGACTGATTTTTATATTAGTCTGATAATAACTTATAAATATTATTTGCATTTTTAAACTAGCTTATTTTGTACGAATTTTTCTAAATACTTGTTTTATTAGTAATGCAATATGAATTGGACTAAAAAGCACCATTAATCTATCTGTAATTTTTATACGCTTTTTGTTATTTCCTTTTTCTATTATTTTATTAATAAGTTTAAATTCAATTTCTTCATAAATTATTCTTAGAAAATTTAAATTTTTTAGCATATTACTTTTTCTTTCTAACCTATAAAATGATTCTAGACTTTCTATGTATCTTTCATTATATGAATATATATTATTAGATACCGATTCTCCCATTACCCTATATCTAACTAGTACATTATCCATATAATCCAACTTAATCATTTTATTTGTTGCTTTTATCCAAAATGGCCAATCCTCAAGCATAGAGAATTTTTCATCAAATCCACCTAAATAGTCATATGTAGCTCTCTCTATAAAACTTGTTGGTGCTGGAACATAATTGGCTTTTAATAACTTCTTATATTGTTTATCAGCATTAAGATAAAAGTAACTTTTTTTTATCCTTAACTTATTATTATAATCAATATTTTTATTACCAAACAATTCATAATTACTAAACAATATTCTTGATTTATTTTTCTTGGAGTAATTATACATTTTTTCTATACAATCCTCTACTAACAAATCATCACCCGCTAGACTTTTAAAATATACACCTTTAGATACTCTAACTCCTCTATTTATGTTAGCTACAATACCACTATTTTTTTTATACTCAAGTACTTCAAGTCTTTTAAATCGACTTGAATTTTTTCTACTCCAAACCCTACATAATTCTATAGTTCTATCCATAGAATTGTCATCAGTAATTATTAATTCTATATTATTATAAGTTTGATTTTTTATTGACTCTAACGTTTCTAATATAAATTTTTCAGAATTATAAGTGACTATTACTATGCTAATAAGTTCCATTATATATATTCCTACTTTCTAAGTTACTTCTCTTTTGAATTATTGTAGCTTTCTATCTTTATTTTTATAATAATTAATCGTATCTTCTATTCCGTTCTCCAATGAATAAGTAGGTTTCCACGAACACGTCTTACCAATCTTTTCATAACTCATGTAATTAAATTTAATATCTCCTTTTCTCTCATCTTTATTTAATACTTGAATACTTGAATTGGTTATTTTTTTAAAAATACTAACTAATTTATTAATAGATATTTCCATTCCAGAAGAAACATTAAATATATCGTTATCTAAAGATTTTAAGGCTATTAAATTTGCTTTTGCCACATCCTTAACATATATAAAATCCCTTGTCTGATTTCCATCTCCATATATAACTGGTATTTCTTTTTCTAAAAATTTTTCCGAAAATATTGCTACTACTCCACCTTCTCCTTTTGAATTTTGCCTAGGTCCATATACATTTGCATATCTAAAAACAGTATACTTTAATCCATATAATTTACTATATACTTCTAAATAGTGCTCTACAGTATGTTTACTAACACCATATCCACATTGCATATCTAATGGATGATTTTCATCAACTGGTAGATACTTAGGTTCACCAAAAATAGCTGCTGATGCAGGATAAATTATCTTTTTTACTGAGTTTCTCCTGCAACATTCTAATATGTTTAATGTACCATTGATATTAATGTCAGCATCTTCAATGGGATCACTAATGGAATTAGGAACCGAAATTTGTGCAGCATGATGACAAACTACATCAAATTTCTCTTTTTCAAATATCTTATGTATGGATTTATCCCTAATATCAAGCTTATAAAGTTTAGCTTTATTATTAATATTTTCCATATTTCCATATTTCATATTATCTAATACTACTACATCATGTCCGTTTTCAATATACTCATCTACTATATGTGACCCTATAAATCCCGCTCCACCTGTTACTAATATTTTCATATCGCTGCTATATTCCTCCTATTTATATGTAATAATTCCTATTATCCTAGAAATTGCAGAAATCCAACTTTTTTTTATTTTTTCTTTATTAAAAGTAATAATTCCTATTATTACTTTAATAAAATGGTATGTAATTATTTGAAAAAATAATATTATTAAATTAATATCTAAATTACTTCTAACAAATCCACCGAATCCTAGCCCATATCTTTTTACCTTTTCGCAATCCATATTCTTACTATTATCATAATGGGGGTGATATATTTCTATATTAAAGTTGTATTTACATATATTTTTTTTCTTCAATAAATTATATAACATATCTGAATCTTCACATGAACCAAAGATATTTCCAACACCTAACTTTTCATTAAACTCCAATATCTCTCCCATGCTTCTGATAAACATTGTCACTGACGAACACTTAGTAAAAAAATTGCTTTTCGATATTTTCATTTCTTTCTTTGGCCATTTTCTTAGCGAATCACTTCCATCTCGTTCAACAATTTTACCCATGATTACATCGCTATATCTACTTTCAAATAAATTATATACATTTAACAATGTATCAGGTAAATATTCACAATCATCATCTGGAAATGCTATTATTTCACCTTCAGCTTTTTTTAAGCCTATATTTCTGTTTTGTGATAATCCTCTCACATTTGATTTTATGTGGAGTATATTAAGCGTATTATTATATGTGTCTATATACTTTGCTAAGTCAATTTTCTCATTTTGATCTACAATTATTATTTGAACGCTTGATATATCAAATTTACTATTTAAGATAGATTTTAAAAAGTTATCTACTTCAATTTCTCTCCCATAAGTTGCCATTATTAATGAAAATTTATAACTATTCATATTACCCTCTATATTTTCTTATTTCTATTATATATTCTATATATTTTTATTAGAAATATTATTCTAATAATTGTTTTTGTAAAAAAGCAAAGCACAACCACATTTGTATAATTGCAAAAGTGTCTGCATTGTACGAACAAATAAATACACCTACATAACTTACCGTAAATACTATCGATAATACATCATCTGTGTTTGTGTAGATTTTTTTAATCAATCTATACAATCCATATATTATGATTATTATCCATATAAAAAAACCTATAAAACCTTCTTCCGCAATAATTCTGTGATATAGTGAAAACACTGGAGGCCAATATTTTTTGTCATTGTCTGGATTAATCCATCTCTGAACTTCATCGGAAGTCATAGCTACTTCATCAACATATTCATTTACAAAAAAACCATATTGTCCTAATCCAACTCCGAAAACAGCATTATCTTTTCCAATATTTAATGCCGCTCTTTGCATTCCTATTCTAGCCACATTAGACATATTATTCCTATCTTTAATAGACTCATATAAGCTTACTACACTTATTTTACTTACACTATTATTATCTCCAGCATACATCGGTATAATAGTTTTATTTAAAAACATAAAGGCAATTCCTAATCCCACCATTAAAAATATACATATTTTCTTTTTTATCGGTTCTACCTTTGAAGTAAGAATAAATATAAAAAATAAAAATAACTCTATAAAAATAATTGCATAAGCTGTCCTAGACTTAGTAAATATAATTAAAATCATAAAATATAAGTTAATAGCTATCCACATTAATCTCTTATTCAAATTTTTCTCAGTAAAAATATAACTAAATATAAATGGAAATGCAAAAGATGCATACATAGCAAAATATGATGCTTCTCCTGTTACTGATCTAATTCCTTTAGGATACACTTCTCCTCTATAATATGTATGAATTAAATAAGATAACTTCTCGATTATTCCACTAAAATCAATAATATTAAATATATTAAAAAGTTCAAAAAAACTATATATTCCTACTGGAATAAGTGATAATGCTATATAATTTCTTAAATTTTCTTTATTTATATTATTTCTTTCAATAATATAAATTGAACAATAGCTTATACTTATCATAAATGCTACTACAAGAACTTGTAATATTAATTTTTCACTACCAGTTCTTCCTTTAAATGAATTATTAATTATATTAGGTACATTAACTAGTATGCATATAATAATCCATGTGAGAAATAAAAGAAAGCTATATTTATATTTTCCTTTTGGAATAAATATTTCTCTATTAATAATTAAGTTAACAATTGTTAAAATTATTATAGGAATAAATAAGTATACTGTTCCTCTTACACCTAGTTCTCCAAGCACATTCTCAAGATACGGTAAATTATCAAAAGGAATAAGTATTATTGCCATTATAAATAATTTCTTTAATACATAATCAATATGATTTGTATTTATATTCTGAAATTCATTTACTATTTTAATTTTTTTCATTAATTTATCACCTTTCTTTTTAATGAATTCAAATAATTAGCTAATCTTAGTTTCCTTACATATTAATTGATTAAATATTAACCTTTAAATAATTCAGTACTTAAATAATGTTTCTTTTTTTTCATTACTTTTTTTTCATAGTATTGTCCAAATTTATCACCTAAGAATCTAGCAATAAAATTAGGTATTATACTAAAAAAAGCCTTAAAATTTGATTCTTTTAATGATTCTATAATAACTAATTTTAAAAGTTTAAATGCACTATTCTGTGCCCCATACTTCATTAAATAAGAATTTTGTTTTAAAAATCTACCTTGGGTAACATATCTTTTAAAAAGTTCCATAAATTTATAATCATGTGAATGTATTACTTCTGAGTCCGCACAATATTTTATCTTATATCCACTCTTTATTAATTTATATGCAAAATACATATCTTCATTTGTAATCAAATTTCTTCCATCATAACCATTTAAATCCTTATAGATTTTAGTATTTATTGCAGATGATGCATCCGAAAAGAAAAATGTCATTATTCCCAGCCTTTCAGTATCTTCTTGTGAAACTATCCTACTTTCTTTTGGATAATTATGAATTCTAATATATTTCTCTATAGAATTATTACTGCATATTTGTCTGGAAAAACATGCTTCACATTCCTTATTTATTATTGGTTCTGTTAATTTTTCAAGCCAAAATGTATCTTTAATAATTATATCTTGAGTTATAAAAACAATAATATCTCCAGAGCATTTTAGTGCCTCTTTTTCTCTTGTTAAACTATGAGAAAACTCTCTTTCTTCTATTGAAGAATATTGAGCTTCTAATTTTTCTAATATAGTTTCCGTATTGTCATTTGCTGTTTTTGTAAATATGTACTTAATATTTAATTCAAAATTCCCTTGTTGCATAAGTAAACTTTTATGTAAATTTTCTATATAACTTTCAGATTTATACAGAGGACATATTAAATCAATTTTATAATTTCCTTTTTTCATTTATCTATCCCTCTCTCCCTATTGTTTGTAAACTCAGTTGAACATAAATTACCTCTAATCATATTTACAATTAGTTTATTTAGACTTGTCCATTTTTAAGCAAATCTATATTTATTGTTTAACTTTAAGTTATTATTTTATTTGAACACTTACACAACTAGTCATTTTTTAATATTTCCCCTATGTTTATTCATAATTTTATTACCTCTATATTCTTATATGTTATGTAGTAAATTTTACATATTTTCATAAAATGTAACTATTAAATTTAAGATAAATTAAATTTTATCATACTTATAATATTATGTCTACTTACAACACTTAACCATTAATATAACTGTTTAAAATAATATTGATATTAAATACCCTTACATTAATACTTTATTTTCAAATTATTATACTATAATTTTTCTCTTTCCTTTGCTAAGGTATATAACGCAAGATAGCCATTTTTTTATTTTGGTATTATTCTTTAATTTATAACAAACTATTACTTTTATGGAGCATTACCCCAGAATTGATGCTAGTTAATTTTAATAATATACATCAAATTATACTGTATTACATAATAATATCTCATTTATAATCAATACTCATCATATAATAGATTTTTTTAACTAATCTTCCAATAATTAATCATAAATATGTTAAGAAAGACCTTAATCTGTTATATCAAGGTCTTTTTTTAATTAAAAAAATCTTAGATTCATTTTTCTTTATAATAATATATTCCTCTATCATCATCTAATTTTAACTTTATCTCAATATTTTTTTTCATCTTCTCACTATTACTATTTGAATTTATCCCCTCATCTTCTGTTATATATATTTTATAAGTATTATGCTCTATCTTTTCTATTTCATCTATATAGTAATCTAAATATTCTATTGTAATATTTTTTTCTCTATAAATTTTTATTTTATTTTCCAGTATATTGTAAGCATCACTATTATTATTTACTATATCATTTAAATATGATAAATCAGCATCTTTATTATTAACCATATTTTTCAATATACTACTAAGTGATGTAACCAGCTCTTCTACATAAGCTTCGTCATCTTTTATATTGGCCTCTTCATTAAAAAATGTATCTTCTTTATTTTTTTGATTTTGTTCATTTTTTAAGTATTTAACTCCCGTTACTATACAAACACTAATTAATATAGTTACTACAATAAATTTAATTAGTGTTTTTTTTGTATTCATTTTAATCACTCCTAATAGGATATTTCTCTATTATAACTTCGTATGATATCAGAATTTTCATTTATATATCTATTTTTTACGCCTTCATATATATTGCTTCCAGGTGAATATGATTGCCCTATTCTGTATAATCTTCCTTCATAAACTTTATCTATAAAATCTTTTAAACTTAGATTTTTGTCTATTGATGAGATAATATTATAGGCACCAGTAGCTCCATGTTGAATAGATGTGGAAAATATCATGTTTCTTGTAGAAAAATATTTTAATAAAGAATCTGCGTTATAGCCATTATTATTTGAAATTCTTATAAAACTATCATAATATGCTCCCTTGACATATTTTAGCTGTAATCTATAGAATTCTTCATAATTATTTTCTGCTAAACTTCTCCATGAATTTTTGTAATCTTCTCCATATTTATTTCCATCTTTTATCCTAGAATTGTTAAGTACATTATAAAAATATATATTTTCATTTTGTAGCCAAGTCATAAACGAAGTTAATGAACCCATATTTGAAGATAATTGAAACATACCATAAGAAGGTCCGCCTTTATCCTCTGGATTATCTGATATAGCTCCAACATTCATATTTGATTCGTATCTAGCAGCAATGTAACCAAAGTTTGATTCTAGATTATCATCCTGTACTATATCTATATAGCTGCCATATATATAACCATCAATTATATTATTCATATCTTTATGCCATTTAATTTGATAAAATCCATTTTTTTTCCCTATGATATCAATTATAGTCCCATTAGGAACTTGTCCTATTAAGTTGTTATTATTCTCTGTAGAAGCAGTATTCCTAAGATTCACATTTGTGTTAGCTACTCCTAAAACACTTTTTGTATTAGTTGAATTGTTTAGATATTCTGTACCATATTTACTATATACTCTTCCATTTTTTAAATTTTTCGCATTATTTATAGAACTATAAATAGATACATTTTTCCCAAGAAGGGTTTCTCCATCATATGTCCAGTATCCAGTTTTGTCCCAAGCTATTTGTCCATTTGTATTCAACACTACTCTACTATTAGAACTATATGCTAAACTAACAGCATTAGAAAGATATCCATTACCATATGAGCTTACTAAATTTCCATCTATATTATAAATTTTATAAATAGAATCATCTATATTCTTTGCAATAATTGTTACATCATAAATATCAACTATTCCATCTCTATTAAGATCAAATTTTATATTATTACTTCCATAATTGTCAGTTAGTATATCTAAATCCATATTATTTATAATCCCATCCTCATTTATATCTGGATTATATTCTACAGCATTAACTTGATAACTGATAATTGTTGCAAAAATACTTAATGATAAAAACCCAATTAATATTGATAATATCTTTTTTCTCATAATTCCCCCCATAATGATACTATATAGATTTTTAAATTTATGACTAAATTTTAATCATATACATACTATTATAATACTTCTGATAATCCCCAGAAGTCACATTTTCCATCCATTCCTTATTATCTAAATACCATTTAATTGTTTTTACTATTCCAACTTCAAAAGTAGTTTCTGGATACCAACCTAAATCATTTTTTATCTTAGTTGGATCTATTCCATATCTTCTATCGTGACCTTTTCTATCTTCAACATACTTAATTAAATCCTCAGTTATAGTATTATCTACATTTTCATTTAAATAAGATATTACTGTTTTAACTATCTGTATATTTGTTCTTTCATTATGCCCACCTACATTATAAACTTGACCTGGTTTTCCATCTCTTACTACCATGTCTATTGCTTTGCAGTGATCTTCTACATATAACCAGTCTCTTATATTAAGCCCATCCCCATATACTGGTAAATCTTTATGATTTAAGCAGTTATTAATTAGTAATGGTATAAGTTTTTCTGGGAAATGGTATGGTCCATAGTTATTTGAGCATCTCGTTATGGTTACTGGCATCTTGTAAGTATCTGAATATGCCTGAGCCATAAAGTCTGCCCCAGCTTTACTTGAAGAATATGGACTGTGTGGATCTAAGGGTGTTGTTTCCATAAAGTATCCTGTTTCTCCTAATGAACCATATACTTCATCTGTTGATACCTGATGATATCTAACTCCTTCTTTCCATCCACCTTTTGTCTCCCATGCATTTTTTGCACAGTTAAGTAAGTTTACTGTTCCTAAAACATTTGTTTGAACAAATATTTCTGGTTCTTTTATACTTCTATCAACGTGAGATTCTGCTGCAAAATTTACTACGTAATCTATATCATATTTTTGAAATAAAGATGTAACTAGTTCTTTATCACAAATATCACCCTGAACAAATATATGATTTTCGTTTCCTTCTAAAGATTTTAAATTTTCTAAATTTCCTGCATAAGTTAATTTATCTAAGTTTATTATTTTAACGTTATTATATTTATTAAGCATATATAGAACATAATTTGATCCTATAAATCCTGCTCCTCCAGTAACTAAATAAGTCTTCATAAACTATTTATCCCCCTCATATATAAATTGTAAATCTAATTCTTTTAATGTTTTTTGAACTTTATCTTTTTCAGATAATAAAAGTTTATCTATTCCTTCTAAAGGCCATTTTATCCCTACTTCTGGGTCATTCCATAAAAGTCCAGAATCATATTCTGGAGAATAGAAATCTGTACATTTATAGTTAAATACAGCTTCATCAGAAACTACCAGGAAACCATGTGCAAATCCTTCTGGTACATAGAATTGTCTTTTGTTTTCTTCTGTTAAAAGCACACCTTCCCATTGACCAAATGTAGGTGATCCTTTTCTCAAGTCTACAGCAACATCATAAACTTCTCCTCTAGTAGCTCTAACTAATTTTCCTTGAGTATGTTTTGTTTGAAAATGCATCCCTCTTAAAACACCTTTTTTAGATCTTGATTCATTATCTTGAACAAATTCCATAGTTAATCCAGCTTCAAAGAAATCGTCTTTATTGTATACTTCCATAAAGTATCCCCTACTATCTCCAAATACTTTAGGTTCTATAATATACAAATCTTTTATCTTAGTTTTAATAAAATTAAACATAATTATTCTCCTTACTTATTAGCTAGATTTTCCTTCTCACACTCTTCCGATATATCCTCTAAATATTTTCCATATCCTGTTTTTAATAATGGTTTAGCTAATTCTAACAGCTTATCTTTAGAAATCCATCCTTTTCTATATGCGATTTCTTCCAAGCATGCTACATATGTACCTTGAGTATTTTGAACAGCTTCTACAAAGTTAGATGCTTGAAGCATTGATGAATGAGTTCCAGTATCAAGCCAAGCCATTCCTCTTCCCAAAAGTTCTACCTTAAGTGTTTCTTCTTCAAGATATAATCTATTTAAATCTGTTATTTCTAATTCTCCTCTTGGTGAAGGTTTTAAATTCTTAGCTTTTTCAACAACTGAATTATCATAAAAATATAATCCTGGTATTGCATATTTTGATTTAGGTTTTTCAGGTTTTTCCTCTAACGATAAAACATTTCCTTCTGAATCAAACTCTACTACGCCAAATGCTTTAGGATTTTGAACATAATATCCAAAAATAACTGCTCCTTTTTCAAGCTTAGAAGCGTTATATAAGTTTTTGCTAAAACTTTGACCATAGAATATATTATCTCCTAATATCATAGCAACGTTATCATCGCCTATAAATTCCTCACCTATTACAAAAGCTTCTGCAAGTCCATTAGGTGCTAATTGAACTTTATATTCAATACTTAATCCTAAATCAGACCCATCTCTAAACAATTCTTTAAAATTAGGTAAATCTCTCTCTGTAGATATTATGAGTACTTCCTTAATACCAGCAAGCATAAGTACTGATATTGGATAATAAATCATTGGTTTATCATATATTGGTACCATTTGCTTCGACATTGCCTTTGTTACTGGGTACAACCTTGTTCCTGATCCCCCAGCTAATATAATTCCTTTCATAATTAAATACACCACCTTGTGAAATTTTTAAATTTATATTCTATCTAATACTACCTTAAAATCTATTATTTTTTTATTTAAAAATATTTTAAATTAAAAGATTTACTGAACTTATTCATCAACTATATCTAAAAGATATACATAGTTTAAAAAGCTCATAAAGGTTATTATAAAAAACTGATAGTATAGTAAGTCATTAAAATTGCATATTGCAAGAGCTGCCAATATATATGCTAAAATATACCTTCCTATTTTTTTATTATATTTTAATGTATTTCTAAAGATAGATTTCAAATACTTTCCAAATGTAATTAAAAGTAATATAGTTCCTAAAACGCCAAAACAGATAAATGTATTTAGTATAGATGAATCTAATGCTGATAAACCCGTTCTTAAATCCACTCTAATATAGTTATATCCAATTCCCATTAATATTTTATATATAGGACTTGTGAAAAGTGTAGACACTTCTTTAGAATCATTACTAAGTAGGTGATCTGCACCTATTTGAATAGAATCAAATCTATGTTGTGCTGATGGGTCATTTGATATTCCAACAAATCTACCAGTAAGTCTTGGAATCACTTCACTATTAGTTACTAATATAATAACTATAAGAAGTATAAACCCAACACTAAATATTATTATATTTTTATTAAAATTTTCTTTCCCTTTAATTATATTAATAAAATGTATTAGTCCTATAACAAATAATCCTATACATATTCCTAAAATTCCTGACCTGGAGTATGAATAAATTATACAATTTATAAAATATAAAGATAGAAATAAATATAAACTTATCCTTCTGTTATCCTTAAAGTACAAGTATAAGCATAGCAATAAAGGAAATACAATTATGCTAGATGCAAAATTAGGATCAAAAAAGCTCCCATAAAATCGTCCTATATGTGGATCTCCATAAAATATAATTCCAAACTTCTTTAGATATAACCAAAAATCAATCGATTCAGGAAATATTATTAATATAGTCCATCCAATTAATGTATAAATGAAGAAAATCCCTAAAATAAGGTCAATTACTTTTTTGAAATTCTTTTTGAACTTTATATTGAATATATGTCCAATAATAAAAGTAGCTATTAATTGTCCCACTAATCTTATGCAATATAAAAAGGATTGTATAGCTTGCCCTTTATGATATATTACTCCCATTACTGAAAATATTAGTATAATTCCTATAAAAATAAAGTATATTCTTTTCATTTTCAATAATTTTATATATAATTTCAAGTTAATAACTGCATATACACCAGTTAATAATAATAATAATATTTCAGAAACAGATATATTGCTAGGTAACCATGTAGCTTTAATAAATCTTGGAAAGTTTCCAAGTATTAAATATAGTGCAAAATAAATAATAATTATATATTGTAAAACACTGTTAATCTTTTTCAAAGAAATCACTTCACTTTCTTAAGTAAATTTTCATATTCTGACATAGTTTGTTGTGCAAGCTTATCCCAAGTAAAATATCCAGCTCTTTTTAAACCATACAAGGAATATTTTTTGTAGCTTTCATTATCTATCAATAAAGTATTTATTTTTACTGATAAATCTTCCTGATTTAATACTTTAAAAGTAATTCCTTCTTCTCCAACTACTTCAGGTAAAGATGATGTATCTGCAACAATAGCTGGACATCCACACGCCATAGCTTCTAATGGCGGAAGTCCAAATCCTTCATATAAAGATGGAAAAACAAATACTCTAGCTAATGTATAAATTGCTGGTAAATCTTTATCATCAATAAATCCAATAAATTTTATCCTATTTTCAACTCCAGATTCTTTAGCTATTTCTAAAAGTCCTTGATTATCTTTTCCATTTAAAATAAGGGTTAATCCTTGTTCTATAAAGCTCATTGCCTTTATAAGTGTTTTAACGTTTTTATGAGGTTTTTGATTCCCAACATATAGCACAAAGTTTTCTGGAAGTGAATATTTATTTTTTATAGTATTTAATATTTCACTATCTTCTATTCTTTTAAAACTATCATCAATTCCATTATACGTAACCACTATATCTTCATCTTTACAATTAAGCCAAGATCTAATTTCTTCCTTGGAAAAATTAGATACAGTTAATATCTTTTCACTTTTTAATGCAGAAGGCCTCACAATATATTGGTAATAATATTTATGCACTGGAGAATAAAACTCCGGAAACCTTAGGTGATTTAAGTCATGTATAGTCATTAATGATTTAATCTTTAAAAAAGGACTCGAAGAAAAAGAAGGAGAATGAAATATCCCTTCTTTTTTGTATTTATTTAAAATTCTAGGTAATTCAATCTGTTCTTTTAAAGAAAGAAATTTAGATTTCATAACTATATATTCTATATTATTTATTTCTTTGAATATATCTTTTGCCATATTTAAATCATTAACTAAAAGTACAAATTTAATTTTATTAGTTTTAGATATATTTTTAATAAGTTCATATGTATATCTAGCTATTCCATGAAGATGATAATCTACCATTCTAGCATCTATAAATACAGATTTTTTACCATCCAATTATAACACCGTCCAATGTTTAGTATTTTGAAATTCTTCATATTTATCTGCTACAAACTTCTCTATTTTTTGTTTAAAAAATACTTCATCCCATTTGTACGCATGTTGTCTAATTTCATTTTTATCAAAACTAACAGTCTCAAATTTTTTAACAGCTTCTACTAATGATTCTGTAGTTTGTTCTTTAAAAAATATTCCTGTCTTATTTTCTACAACGGTTTCTAGTGCTCCACCTTTACCAAAAGCAATTACTGGTCTTCCGCTAGACATAGCCTCTAATGGAGTTATACCAAAATCCTCTTCACCGGGAAAAATAAAAGCTCTACACTTGGAGTAATATTCTTTTATAGCTTCGTCTGATTGTCTTCCGAGGAAAGTGATATTAGATTTAGCCATCTGTTGAAGTTTTTCTCTTTCTTCTCCATCTCCAATAATAACCAACGGAAGTCCTAATTCATTAAATGCTTTTACAGCTAAGTCTACTCTTTTATATTTAACTAATCTTGTAAGTATTAAAAAGTATGGTTTATCTTCATTACTTATATTAAACATATTCCATCTTACCGGCGGGGGTATAACAAAACTTTCTCTTCTATAATGTTTCCATATTCTTCTTGAAACGTTTGCCGAATTAGCTATAAAATAGTCTACTCTATTAGAGGATACTTGATCCCATACTCTCATATAATTCATAAAATATTTTAGAAGCTTCTTCTTACTTTTACCCATTTCTTCTGTATATTCATAATAAAATTCCCATCCGTATCTCATAGGAGAATGACAATAACACACATGCATAGCTGCTGGATTTGTTATTATACCTTTAGCTGTACTGTGACTACTTGAAAGAACTACATCATATTCATTTAAATCAAAGCTCTCAAAAGCCATAGGCATAAAAGGGAAAAAACTTTGATGCTTTTCTCTTGCCTTTTTATTGTTTTGTAAAAAAGATGTTCTTACATCAGCATTTTTAAAAACATCATCTAATTTATCTGGATTATAAACAGTCGTATATATAGGTGCTTCTGGATAAACCCCTCTAAAGTTTGCAACTACTTGTTCAGAACCGGCCATATTAGTTAACCAATCATGTACCAATGCTATTTTCATTTAAATCACTCCTATTTTACAATCCTTCTTTAGCTAATTTTATTTGTTGTTCATGTTCTTTTGAAGATATCATTATGTAATCAGCTGTTTCAACAACAATCAAATTATCTACATTATTAAGAAGAATAGGTTTGTTTGTTACAACAATATTATTTTTAGATTCGAAAGCAACTCCCTCTGTTTTAAACACATTACCTTTTTCATCTAATTCACTATATCTTTCTATACTAGTCCAATTTCCTACATCATCCCATCCAAACTCACTAGGAATAACATATATATTCTGAACTTTTTCCATAACTCCAAAGTCTATGGATATATTATCAACATTTTTATAGTTTTCATTTATTATGGCTTGCAACTGTTCTTCACTAATGTGCATAACTTCTTTTAATGCATCATACGTATTGGGTAACAATTCTCTAATAGAGTTAAGTATAGAATCATTATTCCAAATAAACATACCACCATTCCATAGGTATGTACCTGCATCTAAATATTCTAACGCCTTTTCATAATTAGGTTTTTCTATAAATTTATTAACCTTGTATATATCTGAATTTCTTATAATATCAACTTTTTCTTTTAAGTTTATATAACCATAGCCTGTTTCTGGTCTATTAGGTTTCATGCCTAAAGTAACAATAGCTTCCTTATCCTTTTTAGTATATTCATAAGCTGCAAGAAGTTTATTTCTAAATTCTTTTTCATCTTCAACCAAATGATCAGATGGAAGAATGGCTATAGTAGCATCCTTATGATACCTATTTATAAGCATAGCTGACAAGGCTATACAAGGTGCAGTGTTTCTCGCTTCTGGCTCAATGATTATATTCCTTAATGGTAAGCTTGGTAGTTGCTCTTTAACATAATTTACATATCTTTCCCCAGTAGAAATAAATATTCTATCTACTGGTACTAATTCTTCTAATCTCTTTACTGTCATCTGAAGCATAGTATCTTCGGTTATTAACGATAAAAATTGTTTTGGTTTTTCCTCTGTAGAAAGCGGCCAAAATCTTGTTCCTTTTCCACCTGCCATTATTAATGCACATAACATAGTTAGTGTCATCCCCTCTTGCTTTAAATTGCCCCTTCTTTTCTTATAACAGCTATAACTGTTTTAAATAATATTCTTATATCTAATAATGTAGATCTATTATCTATATAATACATATCCATTTGAACTCTTTCGTCATAGGTAGTATCACTTCTACCGTTAGCTTGCCAAAATCCGGTTAAACCTGGCTTTACAGAAAAAAGTTTATCTGCATATTTCCCGTATTTAGCTACTTCTTTTTGAACTATTGGCCTTGGACCTACTACACTCATGTCCCCTTTAATTATATTAATTAATTGAGGAAGTTCATCTAAACTGGTTTTTCTTAAAAATGCTCCTATTTTAGTAACTCTTGGATCATCATCTAATTTGAAATTTTTCTCAAATTCTGCTTTTTGCTCTGGTGTAAAATTTCTTAAAACCTCTTCTGCATTCTGAACCATACTTCTAAATTTATAGACACTTATGGTTTCTCCTTTATATCCTATTCTTTTATGTCCAAAAAAAACTGGACCTTTTGAATCTAATTTAACTAAGACAATTAAAATCAAAAACAATGGAGATAAAATTATTAATAATAAAGTTGAACTAACAATATCAAATATCCTTTTAGAAAGTGAATATATTTTTAAACTCATGCTTATTTCTCCGTTGATTTTTTTAGAAATATTATAATCTAAATTTTGCATGTTACCCTCCAAAATTGAGAATTAGATTTATTTTAAATTACTTGAATACCATTTTTTTCATAACTTTTGCAATACAATTCTACCATACTTAGCTTATAGTGTCTATGAAACTATAATTTTGTTACTAAATCTTTATATATAGAGTATAAAAAGACAACATATTCCTCATAATATTTACAAATAAGTTACTAAACATGTTATTTCTCATTATTTAAGAATACTTTAAGTGCATCTTCCCAGTTTCTCATTTCATCTCCAACAGTAACTCTTAACATCATGTTGTCTAAAGATGAATAAGATGGCCTTTTTGCTGCTCTTACATAATCATTAGAAGTAACTGGATCAACTTTACAATCTATATTAGAAAATTCAATGATTTTGCTAGCAAAATCATACCAAGAACACTCTCCAGTTCCTGTACAGTGATAAGTACCGTATTCTTCTGTTACAGCAACTTTTAACATATGATGTGCTAAATCTTCTGCATTGGTTGGATTTCCTCTTTGATCATCTACAACTGTTAAATGCCCTTTTTCTTTTCCTGCTTTAATTATAGTATATACAAAATTACTACCTTCATATCCATATAGCCAAGCTGTTCTTATTATATAATATTTGTCAGCTATTTCTCTTACAAATTTTTCTCCAGCTAGTTTAGTTTTTCCATAAACACTTACTGGTATTGTTTCATCATACTCCTTAAATGGCACTGTTCCTTCTCCACTAAATACATAATCAGTAGATACATGAACCACTTTAGCATTTACTTCATTAGATATTATTGCCAAATTTCTAGGTCCTAACGCATTTATTTTAAAAGCTAAATCTTCATTGCTTTCACAGGCATCTACATTTGTGTACGCAGCACAATTTATTATAATTTCTGGCTTAACAGCAGTTAAATAACTCCTTACAGCATTTATATCTGTAATATCAAGTATATCAACATCCACACCTATAATTTCAACATTTTCATATTCTTTTGGTAATTTACCTATTTCTGATTGTCCATTTCTTAATATATTAGTAATTTGCTTTCCTAATTGTCCTTTTGCTCCAGTAATTAAAATTTTCATAAAACAAACCTCTCTTTTTTCAAAATTTTACAAATCTATTTTATTAATTGACCTTCTAATTAAATATTCAACAACTTTTATAGTATCATATACTTATTTTTCATTCAATGAAAAGTCTTTTTTGTAATAAAATTTTAAGCAATAAAAAAAGACTTTAATCAAATTTTAATTAAAGTCTTTTATGGCAGGGGCAGTAGGACTCGAACCCACAACCAATGGTTTTGGAGACCACTACTCTACCAATTGAGCCATACCCCTATATGTTTTTGAACATTAGTTATATTAACATAAATTTCTTACTAGCGCAAGTTTTATTACTTAAAATACTTATTATAAATTATTTCTATGACTCCACTCTAGAGCTTCCATATAACTACTTCTTAATTCATCCGTGCTAATATTAAAGTATTCCATAAGTTCAAATATCTTATCTATCTTTCCTTCTTCATAACTTAATATTAACGCTAATAAGAAACCATATTTATTGTTTTTTTCTCCTACTAATGCACTTTTAACTTCCTCATCAACTAAAATTTCCTCAAGTATTTCATCTATTGGTTTTTCTAAAATCACATCAACTAAAGATAACATACCTGTCAAATAAGCATTAAAAGAATCATTTTTAAATCTTGTTTTTAAAAATATTAATTCACCAAATTTTGCTCTTGCTAAAGATTCAAATATTATAAAATCAGGCCTGTCATCCCCTATAGCTTTTATTGATACTAAGTACAACCATTTCTTTACCTGAATTTCTCCTGTATAGGATAAAGCTTGTTTTATGGATGTAATTTTATACTTTAATCCAAATTCAGCTGAATTAACTATTCTGAGCAATTTATAAGACAAAGATATATCTTTTTTTATCAACTCTTCAACCTTTTCTAATGAAAAGTCCTTAGAGTTTAATTCCTCCAATAATCTCATATGTATAATCTTATTTTCAGGTATTTTTTTACCTGATATAACCACAGGTTTACTTAGGTAATAACCTTGAAAATACGAATACCCATATTTTACTGCATCATTAAATTCCTTTATGGTCTCAACTTTCTCAGCTAGAAACTTTATATTTTTGTTTTTTATCTTTTTAATAACTTCTTTTCGCTCTTCCCCTTTAGTAATCCTAAAATCGACTTTAATAATATCAACAAACTCCATTAAACTCTTGTATTTATCATGAAAAACAAAGTCATCTAGGGCTATTGTGTATTTCATTTCCTTAAGCTTTCTACATATATTAATTATCTCTAGGGTTGGTTCTATATCTTCTAAAATTTCAACTACAACATATTCTGGAGACAACAAATCTAAAATATTGGATTTTAAAATATTTTCAGTGAAATTTATAAATATCTTTTTACTTTTAGCTATTTTTTCTATTCCAAAATTAAATAAAGTATTTTTTATTACTTCTATTGTTGCATTATCTCCATCCACACTATTATATTTATTTAACATTTCAGTTCTAAATAATAATTCGTAGGCTATTATTTTATTTTTTTTATCGAATATTGGTTGTCTTGCTAAAAAAATATCCATTTAAAATCCCTCTCAACATTTTCTAATTAATACTATTTTAGCCTACTCATTAATTTGTTACAATTTATTTATATATCCAATAATTGCAAGCAAAATAAAATAGCCCTAAAGGCTATTAACTTTGTTCTGGATCTCTTTTTCTAGGCTCATTTTTGCCAAGTTTTCTCGACTCTTTTGAATAACCTATTTCGTTTGCTGTCTCCATTTTCATTTTATTTAATTCCTTTTGAGTTTTTTGACCTGCTTTTTTATTTTCTTTAGAGTTTTTGTTATTTTTGTGAGCCATTTAATATCACTCCTTTTTATTTTCTAGATTTAGTATTACTTCTATTTTTCCATACTATACAGTAAATTGATTGGTACAATAGTCTTTATTTTCTTATAGCAATGTTTGAATTAAAAGTTGGTGATACTATCTCTCAGTTACATTTTTAAAACTTTATTTGTGCACCAACTTTTTAATGGAACATTGATACATGCACTTTCATTTTAACTATTACAATATATATTTTCAGTACTTACCTACAAGGAAATAGACACCTCCAAAAAAATCTAAAATTTTTAGAAGTGTCTATTTTTATTTATATTTCATTAAAGCCTATGAGCCCAATATTATTTTCATTAATATATGTTTTAATTTTTTCTGAAGTTAAAACCCTAAATTCCTCTGCTCTATGTTTGTTATATGAGGTTGCATTTATTAAATCCTCGTCTACATATGCTGGATGGCACATTATTTCTAATACTTCCCCATCTTTAGCGTTTTCTAATACTTTTATTAGGTAATCTTCACTTACTCCTTCATTATAAAAATCAATACACATATCATCCGTTGTTTTTATATTATTATCTTTGAAGTAATTTAAATTTTCTATAAATGGGCATCTCACTGGAAGGTTATATTCTTTTGCAAGCTCAAATACAACATCTAGCCCCTCATTCGTAAACGCAAATGCATGATGATGACCATCCAAATGAGTTGGCACTATTCCCATGGAAATAATCTTTTCTATCTGCGCTTTAAATTCTTTTTTAACTTCTTCATAGTTTATATTTTCAACTAAATCTATTCTTCTATGAAAATTCCCCTCTTCTGTAACTATGGATTTTATCTCTCCTCTAGGAAGTATTGGTTTACCCCAGGTTAAAGTTAGATGCACTCCTATATTTTTTATCCCTCTAACTTTTGCCTCTTCAATAGCTTCCTTTATATATAGTCCATTTGCCATGGCAGTAGTTTCTGTAACTACACCTTTTTCCATAGAATCCAGTATACCTAATGACACACCTTTTGTTAATCCAAAATCATCGGCATTTATTATAACTTTTTTCATTTTACCCTGTCCCTTCATCATTAATTATTATCTTTTATTCTCCTTCTGACGCTATCTCTTCCCCGTCATTTTCTCCGTCATCTTCTTCATTCTTTCTTCTACCACTATTTTCTCTTCTCTCAATCAACTCTTTAGCCTCAACTTCTAGTCCTTTTACAAAGTATTCAAATCTTCTATTTATTCTCTTTTTAAATAAGTACTTAACTATAAAAGAATTAATTATTGCAAATATTCCTCCAGATGCCTCTGTTTCACTAAGTGTGATCTTTGTTTTGTTTTCTTCTAACTCTTCAAACTCATATCTTGAAGTATATACTTGCCCATTAGGACTAGTACTAGTTATCTCATAAACCTTATCTTTTTCAAAATCAGTTATTTCTACAGTCATAGTTGCTGTCTTTCCAGAGTATGCTCCAACCTTTTTTTCAACCTTGGTTCCTACTGCTGTTTTTTCTTTAAAATTAGGAAAATCTCTTTTTGCAACTTTAATAAAGATCCCAAATAAGTCCTTAACTGAATAATCTAGTATGATTTCGTTTTCATGCATGCTCATATAGCTTACCTCCAAAGATAATATTATAAAAGGCGGATTATCCGCCCTTTATTTTCTTAATTTCATTATAACTGTTTTTTTATTAGTTTCCAATATTTTATCATGTTAAAACTCTTAGTCTTGCAATACTTTTCCCATGTAAACATATTTTCTATTGAATTTTAGGTTTAAATCTTTTTCATATACTCTAATGTTATTAAGATCCCTATTATCAACTAAAGAATATGCTTCTCCTTTTTCTCCAGCTCTACCAACTCTACCAACTCTATGAAGATAATTTTTAGGGTCTCTTGGGGTATCTAGATTAATTACATGAGTAACTCCTTTTATATCTAATCCCCTAGCTGCTACATCAGATGCTACTAGCACTTGAATTTTTCCTCTTCTAAAGCTTTCTAATGCATTTTTTCTTTCATCTTTATCTATATCTCCATGGATAGTTGCTGCATTTATTTTATGAAATTTTAACTTCTCTAAAGTCTGATCAACATTAAAGCTATTACTTATAAACACTATTGCTCTTTTAGGTCTAGCTGCATGTATAAGTTTTCTTAGGTATTCAACCTTTTTTCTTTCCTCAACCATAATATAGTTATGAGTTATGTCTTCATTTACTTTATTACTTCCCTTTACTCTTACAACCTCTAAATCTTCTACTAATTCCTTAGAAAGTTGTAAACTGCTATTATTAATAGTTGCAGAAAACATTAAAAATTGATCTACCTTTTGTGTGTTTTTTACTATCTCTTTTATTAAAGGAATATTTTTATTATCCAAAAGTTTATCCACTTCATCTAGAACTATAGTTTTAATTGTACTCGCAGTTATTTTTTTCTTTCTGATTAATTCTAATACCCTTCCAGCTGATCCAACTAATATATTAGGTTTATCTTTTAATTTTTCTATCTGTCTAGCTATATTAGCGCTACCTATTAATTGAGTGGAAGTTATGGGAACGTTGCTTTCCTTTTTTAGTTCTAAAATTGTATTATGTATCTGCATGCAAAGTTCATAAGTTGGTGCAAGTATTATAGCTTGCATCTCTTTTTTATCTTTTTGAAGTTTTTCTATTAATGGTAATAGATAGGCTAAAGTTTTCCCTGTTCCTGTCTCTGATTGTGCTAAAATATTTTTTCCATCTAAAGCTAAAGGTATAGATTTTTCTTGTACCTCTGTAGCCTCTGTTATCTTTAAGTTTTTTAATGCTTCAACCATGTCTTTATTTAAATTAAGTTTATCAAATGTTATACTCATTGCTTACCTCTTTATCTTTATTTTTTCTGACTGTTCTATCATCTACCATATATATAATAATTTCAATACCTTATTTAAATTATTTATTAATTTTATTATATATATTATATCTTGTTAATTCTTTAATTATAATCTATAATTACTCTATAAAATACTTTGATTATAAAAGTATTTTATATTCAAAGGTTTTTAATATAAAGGAGTTGTGTATGGTGAATATAAAACCTCTACAAATAGGAAACTTAGTATCTAAACTACCAATAATACAAGGAGGGATGGGTGTAGGCGTATCCTCTTCTAAACTAGCTGCTGCTGTAGCTAATGCAGGTGGCATAGGTATAATATCAGGCGCTCAAATAGGTTATGACCAAGAAGATTTTTATACTAATAATCTTGAAGCTAACCTTAGAGCTTTAAAAAAACATATAAAAATAGCTAAAGAAAATGCTTTAAATGGAGTAATAGGTGTTAATCTTATGGTTGCTATGAAACAATATGATGAGCATGTAAAAGCTGCTATAGAAGCTGGCGTAGACTTAATAATTTCAGGTGCTGGACTTCCAACAGCTTTACCTAAATTAGCTAAAGGTTTTAACGTGAAGCTTGCTCCTATAGTTTCTTCACTGAAGGCTTGTAATGTTATTCTAAAACTTTGGGATAAACACCATGGTGTAGCTCCAGATGCTATAGTGGTAGAAGGCCCTAAGGCTGGTGGCCATTTAGGATTCTCTAAAGAAGAACTTATTGAAGATAACATAGATTTCGATAAAATAATAGTTGATATAGTTGAGGCAGTTAAGATTTATGAGGATAAATATAATAAATCTATTCCTGTAATTGCTGCTGGTGGAATTTTTACTGGTTCCGATATTGCAAAGTACTTAAAACTTGGTGCCAGCGGAGTTCAAATGGCTACAAGATTTGTAACTACTGAAGAATGTGATGCTCACATCAACTTTAAAAATGCCTATTTAAATAGTTCACGTGAAGATATAGGTATTGTTAAAAGTCCTGCTGGTATGCCTGGTCGTGCTATAAAAAATCCATTCATGAAAAAAGTTGAACTTGAAGGCTCTAAAGTTACTAAGTGTTACGCTTGTTTAACACCATGTAATCCAGCTACAACCCCATATTGCATAACTGAAGCTTTGATAAACTCAGTTAAAGGTGATGTAGATAATGGGCTAGTATTCTGCGGAGAAAATGCATATCGCTTAGATAAGATAGTCAAAGTTCAAGAACTTATGGATAATCTTGAAGCTGAGATCTTAGAGGCTTAAAAATATTTTTATTTATTATTCAAGAAAGCAAGAATTTTCAATTCTTGCTTTCTTGCTTTC
>NZ_DCLI01000049.1:0-25743 GCF_002320975.1 Clostridium sp. UBA1652 | reverse complement strand
CAATTCTTCAATAGGGATTTTGGCTTTTCTACTATTTTTTAGCAAGCTATTTTTTAAAAGTATTAAACAAAAAGAGCTACCGATCAAGGTAGCCCTTCAAAACATTTTTTTCTATTATATCTTACAATATTTATCTTTATACATCTCTTCATCAGCCAAATGTATAACCTCTTCTAATGTAATTTGCATATTTGAATTATATTGATATACTCCATGACTTACTGTTATATCATAAGGTTTGTGGTTTGAATTATTTATATTTTTAAACTTAAGATTTATATCTGTCCATATCTTTTCAACTTCTTCTGAGGACTTATCTATAAAGGCAATTATAAATTCATCTCCACCAAATCTAAAGAGAATATCATCTTTGTTTATTTCACTTTTCAATACTTTACAAACTGTAGATATGTAATAATCCCCTTCTGAATGTCCATAATTATCATTTACATACTTTAACTTATTTATATCTATAAAGCATATGGTTAATTCCAAAAATTCTTTTGAATCTGAGGTAAGCTTTTTCTGTAATATCTCCATCCCTGTTCTTCTATTATATACTCCAGTTAAAACATCTGTGGTTGCGTTTTTTATTAATTCAGACTCCATCTTTTTTAGTTCTGTTATATCAGTCATTCCACAGAGAATACATTTTTCTCCTCTATAGTTAATAACCTCATAATTAGCAATAACCCATTTGCTTAAACCATCTTTGGTTTTATGTTCTAATATATAATTATATATATTACCTTCATTTTCTAACCTTTTTATAATATTATTTCTCTCTTCATTGTTAGAATAGAGGTCCTTTTCAGTTAAATTTTTACTTTCTTCTAAAGATATATCATAGAACTCCAGTATTTTTTTATTAACTTTCATGATTTTTCCATCCTTAAATCTTTCTATAATTAATGGATAAGGATTTATTTCAAATAATTTTTCTAAGTTGCTCTTATTGTAATAATCATCTTTTCTGAATCTATATGAAATAACTACTAATATATAGGCCATTATAACCATAATAGTTGAATTAATTTCTTTAGTTACAACTTCATATTTATCTTGCACAATTAAACTTAAACCTACTATAAATATAGCGTGATTTATAAAAAAAGTACAAAACATAAATATTGGTTCCAAAGGAAGTGCTGCTGCAACAAGGACACAAACTATAATATATGAATCTATATTCCCTGTAAGATATTGACTATTTAAAGATGACAACATCCCAACCAATAAAGTTGAAATTAAGTATATTTTAATAACAAAAGATATATGTTTATCCTTAACATTCCTATTCTTTTTTAAATAAAACTCATAAATACCTAAATATAAAAAACACCCTAAAATTATTATAAAATGCATAACTCTAAGATTTCTAAGATAATATGTACCCTCCAGCTCTTTAAAGGTTACAAAATCTATATAGACATAATAAGCACTCAAAATAATTATAGCTATACATACAAATTTTATTCTAAGTAAAATCAAGTTGTTATTTTCTTTTTCAAATTCCTTATTGACTCTATTTTTATTTTCATCTAAGTTATAGTCAATATTTCTTATATTGTAGCTAAAAAAACTCTTTATCCATTCCATAAAATCAATCCTATCTATCCAAGTAACTAGATTATAACATAGTACTATATTATTAGTAATATCCTATAATCCATTAAAAAAATCTTATATTTCTAGGATATATTGTAAATCAACTAGTTTACATATATAATATTATTATAGTACTATTTATTATCTTATGGAGGCTCGATTGTTTATATGAACATTTTAAAAGAAATTTTTAAAAAATTGTCCATTATAGAAGGCTTTTATGATTATATAAGAATTGTTGACCCCATAAATAAATTAGTCTTTGATTCAGATTCATTGGAATACTCTAATATACCTTGCTACAAGCATTTTGAAAATGAATCTCCATGCAAAAATTGTGTTTGCAGCAAAGCTCTTACTAACAATAATCTTTTCGCGAAATTAGAGAATAAAGGTAAAGAGGTTTTACTTATACTATCATGTCCAATAAATATAGATGATAGCATTTATATTGTGGAAATATTTAAAAGTTTAAATAGAGATATGTCTAATAAATTGCCTAACTTTAAAAGTATAGTGGATAAACTAAATGATACAACTGTTAATGGAGTCTTTGGTAATAATAACTCGCTTTAATACAACTATGCATACCCATGGAGGTGTATATGGATATGGATAAAATAGAAAAAAATCTATTTGAGCTAGATAAGTATATATCAGAAGTTAGAGATACCCTTAACGAAATTAGCGTTACTTGCGACGAGGAAGCTCCTCGCCTTCAGTTAAGTCAATACTTAGATGAGCTTATAGTAGAATATATGAAATTAAAAATGAATAAGATAGAAAAATAAACAAGCTGGATTTTCATCCAGCTTTTTTTGTTTTATTATTTAAAATTTATATCCCTATGCTTTTTTAAAACAAAAAATCCAACAGAATAATTCTGCTGGACATATATGGCAGGGGCAGTAGGATTTGAACCCACAACCAATGGTTTTGGAGACCACTACTCTACCGTTGAGCCATACCCCTAAGACACAATAGTTATAATATCATAATCCTAATTTATTTGCAAGATATTTATTAAATATTTTTTCATTCTAGCTTTTTAGTACCTAAAGTTAGGTTTAAACTTTTAAACAGCTCATCTATAGCCTCTTCTAAAGTATGGACGTAATCCTTATCTTCACTATAATACTTCACTTTTATTAAGTGAACATTATTTAACTCTAGAGTTTCTCTATATTTATCAATTTGTTTATCATCACTATATAACACTATCTTATTATGAGCTTTAGATTTTATAAGCTTATCTATCTTATTATTATCTAATGCTTGTACTTTACTGTTTATATATTTACTAAAATACTCTAAGGAATAGTCAGCATAATAGAAGTCTGTACTTTCTAAATTCTTAAGTACAGTTAGCTTATCTAGGTATGCTTCTTCAAAGCCCTTTATAACATCATTATAATTAGTCTCATAGTATTCTTTATTGTTAGGATCATAAGCTTGAAGCTCATTTTTAATATTAAATAAAGCTATCTTATAGTTTTCAAAGTCCATCCAATAATATGGATTTTCATTTCCACCTTCAACAGTTAATACCTTAGTCCCTCTTGAAATATCTACAACTGATACCTTATCTTTTTTTAAATCTGATATTAAATCAGTAGCCCAAGGTTCAAAATTTTTGCCTGTATATATAAATAAATCCATATTGGAAATATTGTTTATCACATCTTCATCAAAAGTAAAGCTTTTTATTTCTTCTTGGTCTTTCGCCAAATATTCTACGTTATGTTTATCTTTAACTAGCTCATTAACCATTAAATACACTGACTTATTAGATGTCATTATATTAAAAAAAGGTTCTCTAAGCTTAGTAGACTCATTTGCTTTACTAGATAAAGTCATCTTTGGATATATGGATAAAACTATAAATGCTATAAGATTTATAATTAACATCCCAAAGGTAATCTTTTTCATAATTTTCCTCCGACTTATTTACTTACATTTCTTATTGTATTACATAGTATTATTATATTCAAAGGATATTCCTAACATTTAATAAATTCTTAATTATTTCACTCTTTACTTCTTTTCTTTTTTTACGAAGTTGGATAGAATAGTAAGAAGATACTTTAAAGAAAAGGAGTTTACTTATGGAATTTATTGTTGATTCTGTAGAAAAAACTATGCACATTGGCTATATGCTAGGTGAATTAGCTAAGGCTGGTGATGTATTTTGTTTAACTGGAGATTTAGGAACGGGTAAGACCCATATTTCTAAAGGATTTGCTAAGGGTCTAGGTATATCTGAGCATATTACTTCCCCAACCTTTACAATTGTTAATGAATATAATAGCGGACGACTTCCGCTTTACCACTTTGATGTTTATAGAGTAAATGATTCTGATGAAATTATGGCTATAGGTTTTGATGAATATATTTTTGGTAATGGCGTGAGTCTAATTGAATGGGCTAACTACATAGAGGATATCCTTCCAGAAAATTTTGTCCACATAAGCATTAAAAAACTTCCGCACTTAGGAGATGAGTATAGAAAAATATCTATCAGACCTTATGGGGAAGGTTATTCGTACATAAAGGAGTTAAAACTATGAATATATTAAGTGTAGATTCTTCAACAGCTGTTGCAACTGTTGCACTTTTAAATGAAAATGGAGTTTTGGGTGAATATAATTTAAATTATCAAAAGCAACATTCTGTATTACTTTTACCTATGATTGAAACTTTACTTAAAAATAATAATTTAAAGATAAAGGATATAGATGGTTTTGTTATTTCTGAAGGGCCTGGTTCCTTTACTGGACTTAGGATAGGTCTTGCTACCATAAAAGGTATGTCATTAGGTATAAATAAGCCTTTTGTTTCTATTTCAAACCTAGATGGCTTAGCTTATAACGTATTTAACTTTAATGGTATTATATGTCCTGTTATGGATGCTTTAAGGGGTAATGTCTATACAGCTTTGTATAAGAATATAGATGGTAAGCTTACAAGACTTTCTGATTACCTTATTATTTCTCTTAAAGAACTTTCTGAAATATTAAATGAATATAATGAACAGGTTCTTTTTATAGGTGATGGAACAATAAAATATAAGGTGGAGCTTAAGGATTTAAAAAAGGAAGTGGTTTTTCCTCCTCTTCATCTTAATTACACAAGAGCTTCTTCTTTAGGAGAATTAGGTCTTGCTAGACTTTTAAATGGTGAAAAAGATGATATTAATAATTCAATACCTCTTTATTTAAGGAAATCCCAAGCTGAAAGAGAGTATGAAAGGAAATTAGGATTAGAGTAATGGATGAATTTAATTCTAAACAATTCACAATTGTAGACATGACTTCTGAACATCTTGTTGATATATGTGAGATTTCTATTTTTTCATTTCCCATTCCTTGGAGCTATGATTCTTTTAAGAGAGAACTAAAAAATAAATTAGCCTCTTATTTAGTTGTTATTATGGACAACAGAGTAATAGCTTATGGAGGTATATGGGTAATATTAGAGGAAGCTCATATTACTAATATAGCGGTTCATCCAGATTATAGATGCAAAGGTATAGGTGAAACTTTATTAAATGCGCTTTTAGATAAGGCCTATGCTAGAGGTGCAAAAGAAATAACTTTAGAGGTAAGAGTATCTAATCTTCCTGCTCAGTGGTTATACAAAAAATTAGGTTTTTCTGAAGAAGGAATTAGAAAAAACTACTATGAAGATAATAAAGAAGATGCTCTTATAATGTGGAAAAGATAAATGTCCTAATGTCCTAATATTATAATATTAGGACATTATAATATTAGGACAAATATAAAAACCCCGGAATATCCGAGGTTTTTTATTTTTAATCTAATATTTTACTGTTCTTATAGACTGTCTGTTTATTACTGCAATCACTGGTTTATATAGTAATACTGTTGCAGTTGATGAAATAGCTCCTTTTAAAATGTTAAATGGTACTGTTGCTACTGCAATAAAACTTCCTATGCTTCCACCTAAATCAACTTTAAAAACATTAACATACATAGGTAGTAATACAAAGTAGTTTAATAATACTGCCATTACAGTCATTGCTAATACTGATGAAACTAAACCTATTATTGCTGTCTTGAAAGTTCTATTTCTATTATATATAAATCCTGCTACAAACACCCAAGTAGCTCCTATAGCAAAGTTCGCAAACTCTCCTATAAACATTGAAGATGATCCTTTAATTAAGGTATAAAGAATATTTTTAATAAGTTCTATAACTATACCTGCTACTGGTCCTAGAGAAAAAGCTCCTATTAAAGCTGGAATATCAGATACATCAATTTTCAAAAATGGTGGAAAAAATGGTAGTGGAAAATCAAAATACATTAGTACAAAAGCTATTCCTGATAATAGTGCAATCCTAATTTGTTTGTTTAATCTTGAATCGTTCATTTATAATACGCCTCCTAAAGATATATCTTCCTGGGCAATATTAGGATAATAAAAAATAACAAAAACCCTGAATCATAAGATTCAGGGCATAATAACTAAGTAATCCTAATTACTACCTTCTTTCATCCAGACTATACTGTCGGCCTCGGAGTTTCACCGAATCATGCTAAAAAACTTAGCTCGCGGGCTATACCGCCGGTGGGGAATTACGCCCCGCCCTGAAGATAATTTAATTTTTTTCTTCTTGTCTTTATTATATATCCAAGTTTAATTTTTGACAAGATATTTTTTATTCTTGTGAAACATCCTTCATGGACAGGGATATTCTTTTTCTTTTTTCATCAACCTCTAGAATCTTAACTTTAATTATATCTCCTAATTTAACGATGTCTAGGGGGTGATTTACTCTTCTATTAGCCATTTGAGATTTATGAACTAATCCATCTTGGTGAACTCCTATATCTACAAAAGCTCCAAAGTCTGATACATTTCTAACAGTTCCCATTAATTCCATTCCAGGTTTTAAATCTTTTAAATCAATTACTCCTGATTTAAATATTGGCTTTGGAAGTTCTTCTCTTGGATCTCTTCCTGGTTTCTTAAGTTCTCCTACTATATCTTTTAATGTAGGTTCTCCTACATTAAGTCTTGCTGCAAGTTCTTTTATTCCTATTTCTTGAACTCTTCCTTCAATATCTGTTAAAGAAGCTTTTTTAAGTTCACCTTTCGAATATCCTAATTCTTTTATAAGATTGTTAGCTGTTACGTATGACTCTGGATGTACAGCTGTATTATCTAGAGGCTCGCTGCTTTCCATTACCCTTAAGAACCCTGCACACTGCTCATATGCTTTTTGTCCTAATCTTTTAACTTTTAAAAGTTCTTTTCTATTTTTGAATTTTCCATTTTCTTCTCTATATGCTACTATATTAGCTGCAATGGAGGTATTTATTCCTGATATATAACTAAGTAAAGATGGTGTAGCAACATTTAAGTCTACCCCTACCTTATTTACACAATCTTCTACTACCCCTTTTAGAGATTCATCAAGTTTTTTAACTGCCACATCATGTTGGTATTGACCTACTCCAATGGATTTAGTATCTATCTTAACAAGTTCAGCTAGAGGGTCTTGAAGTCTTCTTCCTATTGATATAGCACCTCTTATTGTTACATCTAAATCAGGGTATTCCTTTTGAGCAAGTTCTGATGCGGAATAAACTGATGCACCTGCTTCTGAAACTATGCAGTAATATACATCTCTACCTGTTTCTTTTTTGATTTCAGTAATCATTTCTGCAAGCACTTCTTCTGATTCTCTAGATGCTGTACCATTTCCTAATGATATTACGTCAACGCCATATTTATTTATTAACTCTTTTAAAACCTTTATAGTTCCTTTTACATCCTTTTTAGGTACTGTTGGATAAACTGTAGCCTTCTCTAAAAATTTACCAGTATCATCTAAAACAGCTACTTTACATCCTGTTCTAAAACCTGGGTCATATCCCATAACTACTTTACCTTTTATAGGGGATTGCATAAGTAAGGATTTAAGATTTTCATTAAATATTCTTATAGCTCCCTCTTCACCTTTTTCTGTTAATTCACTTCTTATTTCTCTTTCAATAGAAGGATATATAAGTCTTTTTAAGGAATCTTTTATGGCTTCTTCTAAATACTTATCTGTTTCACTATTACCTTTAAGTATTCTATTTTTTAGGTAAGTAATTATTTTTTCTTCATTAGCTACTACTTTTACATTTAATATTTTCTCTTTTTCCCCTCTATTTATAGCTAATATTCTATGTGAAGGTAAAAATCTTACAGGTTCTGAATAGTCATAATACATTTCATAAGGAGTTGGTTCTTCTGAACCCCCCTTTGTTTCAAGTACACCCTCTTTAAATAAGAATTCTCTAAGCCATTTTCTATAATCCGCATTGTCTGAAATTTGTTCTGCTACTATATCCATAGCCCCTGCTAATGCTTCTTCTTCATTTAAAACAGCCTTCTCTTCATCAACAAACTCTTTTGACTTATCTAGTAGATTCCCCTTAAATTCACCTGTGAATATAAGGTCAGCTAATGGTTTTAGCCCTTTTTCTAGAGCTATTGTTGCCCTAGTTCTTTTCTTAGGCTTAAATGGCCTATATATATCTTCAACTTCTGATTGAGTTTCTGCTTTTAATACTTTTCCTTTTATTTCTTCAGTTAAATTTCCTGTTTCTTCTATAATCCTTATTACATTTTCTTTTCTTTCATTAAGATTCCTTAAATAAGTTAATCTTTCAGAAAATTTTCTTAAAACTTCATCCGTTAACCCACCAGTAACTTCTTTTCTATATCTAGCTATAAAAGGTACAGTGTTTCCTCCATCTATTAGCTCTATTACACTTTCTACCTGCTTTAAACTTATATTTAATTCTTTACTTAATACATCATTAATGTTATTCATTTTCTCCTCCTAAAAATTTACTCCATATATTATTATAATAATAATCCTCATATAATCAAGTTTCCCCTTGTCATAGATTTTGGTTAAATATCATATGTATTTATATAGTTTTTACATAAGGGGTTTAACATGAAAAAATATATTTTGGCTTTTATAAGTCTCCTTTTCTTAACATTATTTTCAATCTCACTCTATTTTAAACTTACATACAAACCTTTTGATACTAATAATGTGTTAAATAATATAAAAGAGCTCTCTTCTTCTACATACGAAGGAAGACTTGCTGGAAGTGAGGGAAATATTAAGACCTCAGAATATATAATAAATGAACTTAAGAATAATTATATTCATAGCTATAATGATGATTATAGAGAAATGTTTAAAGTTAAGTCACCTAAGCTTATAAATGGTTCACCAAACTTAATCCTTAAATCCCCTGGTGGAAATGTATATAAGGAGTTTAAATATGGTGTAGATTTTAAAGAGGATTTATTGAATTTCAAGGAAAATACGTTCTCATTTGGTGAAAAATTTAGAGATAGTAAATTATATATTTTTACTCAAAGTATAGTAATCCAAAATTCGCAAGGTTCCTTTATGTTATATGTTTCTGACAATTCTAGTGATTTTAGAAGTTCATTTTTATATAACTCTCCTTGCAGTATGTATATTTCTATCACTAAAGACGTTTATGATGAAATCTTAGATAAACTTGGAGATGATTATACGTTAGATTGCTTCATACCTATGGAAGTTGTTGATACAAATATACCAAATATAGTTGGAAAAATTAAAGGAAGAGATTCTACTTTGCCTCCTCTTATATTATCTGCTCACTTTGATCACTTAGGAATTGATTTAGGTGGAAGCCTATATTCAGGTGCTTTAGATAACGCCTCAGGAATTTCTTTTTTATTAGAATTATCTAAGAATCTTGCTTCTTTACCTAAACCTGATAGAGATATAATTATTTTAGCCTTAAACGGAGAGGAATTTGGTTTACTAGGTTCTCAAGATTTTGCTACAAACAATTTAGATTCTATTAAGGAATCCAAATTAATAAACTTTGATATGGTTGCTTCAACTAAGGATACTTCTTTATCTATAATTTCAGGTAAATATGTGCGTAATTCTAAACTTATAGAAGACTTATCAACTATTTTAGAAAATGATAAAATCTACTATGTTAAAAAATTTGAAGATGTTTCAGATCATGCCCCTTTTAACTCTTTAGGTATAGATGGAGTTACTTTAGGCTTTGAGGATTATTCTAACATTCATACTCCTAATGATACTTATGAATATACTAGTCCATACGGGATTAATTTAACCTATGATCTTGTATATAAATATATACTATCTACTTATTATGGTGGTTTTACTTTCACAATTTATGACTCTAGACTTTTCTACGGATCTTTAGGGGGATTTCTGATTTTTTCATTTTTATCTCTATATTTAACTTATAAAGATTTAAAAACTAAGAACCTAAATAAATAGTTACAGGAAGAAGTACTACTAAAAACAACTTTTAAACATTAGTGGTACTTCTTTTATTTATATATTTTGATAACTGTCGATTTTTGTCTGCAAGGATTCTGTACAGATACTTCAACCGCATAGGACATTGTTGGAACAAAAAGTTGGTGGAGATATTTAGGACAATTGAGAATTTAGACTTATATTTAGTGATTTAATATAAGTTTAAAAGGTAATAATTCAAAGGAACAATCTTTTTAAGGAGATGAATTCTTTGAACCATGATAAAATTTTAGAGATAATTGATAAATATTTTTATAACAAATCTATTGAAATAAAAGAAGAATATATATATTCGAAGGAAGATATTAAAAATGCTGAAAATGTATTTAAAGTAGAAGTTAATAAAGATTGTCCTGTTTGTAAAAATAGCGAGAACGTAATTAAATATGGCAAAAGTAAAAAAGGAATACAGAGGTATAGATGCAAAAAGTGTTGTAAGAACTTTTCAGATATAACCGGCTCCCCATTAAGTTACAGCAAAAAACCAATAGATATGTGGATTAAGTACATGTTCTGTATAAAGGAAAAGCTTACGCTTAGGAAAATAGCAGAAATTCTAAATATTGACTTAAAAACTTCCTTTCACTGGAGGCATAAGGTTTTAAGTGTTATTGGTACTAAGATAATGAATAAAAAGCTTTTTAATATAGAAGTAGAGGAAATTAGACTAAAGGAGAGTTTTAAAGGAAATCATAGTATTAACAAGAAATTCTCAATAACCAGACTAGATAAGGAAAGCTATATGTTGAATGGACAAATTCTTAAAAGGGAAAATATAATAATACTAAACTGTAAAGATATAGAAGATAATAAGTTTATAAAGCCGTCTAGTAAATCATTTGTTAATAGAGAAATTCTACATACAATTTTAAAACCAATTATTGATGAAAAAAGCCGCTATATAGCTACTCCAAGAAACTGGACATATTTTCATTTTGCAAAGGACAATAATATGAAAGTTATTATAGATAGTTCAATGGGTTTTAATACAAAATATTTTGAAAAACTTGTAATTTTAAATACATGTGGTATGCATAATAAGGAACTTATAAAAAGAGGCAGAGAATTCAAGAGATTTCTTAAGAGTTTTCATAATGTAGCAAGTAAATACTTAAGTTTTTATATTAATTGGTTTGTTATAACTTTGGAGGAAACTAATATATCCCTTGGGCTTCTGAAAAAATTTATTACAGGGAAGAAGCAGCTAAGGGCAGAAGATTTTAAAATTGTGAATTATAGAGGAGATATTTTCAGAGATGCAAACTTCTGTGATGAGACTGTTTGTGAGTTTTAACAACTGTACAAATTTTACCAACTTTTATTTCCAACAATGTTATAAGAAGTTGAAGTAAGTATATAAAAGCCCATCATACATAAAACGACAAAGAATAGCTAATTAACATGCTATTCACAATGATACAAGAAAAGGACATCATGAGTAACTATTAACATAGCTATCACAATGTCCTTCTCTTACATTTCTATCACTATATAACCTTACCAGGGTTTAGAATATTGCTTGGGTCAAAGGCTTTCTTTATGCCTTTCATGATAATTAAGTTTTCTTCTGGTACAGCTTTTTTAAGATATGGTCTCTTAGCTAAACCTATACCATGTTCTCCTGAAACTTGTCCTTTTAATTCTCTTCCTTTTGCATACATATCTTCCATTACTTCAAGAAGTTTTTTATTCCAAGTTTCCTCATCTAAAGCATCTTTTAAGATGTAAATGTGTAAGTTACCATCTCCAGCATGCCCAAAACTTCTTATTCTTATTTCGTGTTTTTCTTCTAATTGATGTGTATATTTAATAAATTCTGCAACCTTATTTCTTGGAACTACAACGTCAACTTCATCCATTTCAGTTGTTGATGCTTTTATTGCTTCAAGGAAAGCTCCTCTAGCTGACCAAATAGATTCTTGTCTTTCTTCTGTATCTGATATAAGTACATCTAAAGCTCCATTTTCTAAACAAATATTAGCTACTTTTTCATAACTTGCTTCTATTTCTTCTTTGGAATTACCATCGAAGGTTAATAAAATATATGCATCTGATTGTGAATCAGGGAATTTCTTTCCTAAAAACTCTTCTGCTGCTACTATTGCAGCTCTTTGCATGAACTCTATAGCTGTTGGTATAGTTTTCGATTTTATTATTTTAGGTACAGTTTCAATTGCTCTATCTAAATCTGGGAATGGAATAAGTAGTGATATAGCCTTCTTAGGTAATGGTAATAACTTAAGTATAGCTTTTGTTACTATTCCTAGTGTTCCTTCTGCTCCTATAATTAGATCTTTAAGGGCATAACCAGAACTATTTTTAACTACTTTTCCTCCAAGATTTGTTACTTCTCCATTTGGAAGAACAACTTCTAAACCCCTAACAAAGTCTCTTGTAACACCGTATTTAACTGCTCTCATACCACCTGCATTTGTGCTTATATTACCACCTATTGTAGCTGTTTTTTCACCTGGATCTGGTGGGTAGAATAAGTCAAATTCCTCAACATATTTACCTATCTCCATAAGAAGTACACCTGGTTCTAATGTTAATGTTAGGTTTTCTTCATCTATTTCAAGAATTTTATTCATTCTTGATAAATCAATTACTATTCCACCGTATATTGGAACAGCGGCTCCAACTAGTCCAGTTCCTGAACCTCTAGGAGTAACTACAATATTATTATCATAAGCGTATTTCATAACCTTTGATACATCTTCAGTACATGCAGCTTGAACTACCAAATCAGGCATCTTTTTAACTGCTCCAAGCTCATCATGAGAATAATCTTCTCCTATTGCTTCTTTATATAAAACTCTTTCATCGTCATTAATCAATGCTTTTATTGCTTCATAATCATTCAATTCAATATTTTTATATTCCATGATATTAAGCCTCCTTTGATAACTTTATATTCTCAATTAATTGTGGTATTATTTCGTACATATCTCCTACTATTCCATAGTGAGCAACTTGGAATATTGGAGCTTTTTCATCCTTATTTATTGAGAATATAACATCTGATTTATTCATTCCTGCTGTAAACTGAACTGCTCCAGAAACTCCTAAGGTTATGATTAGTTTTGGTCTAACTGTTCTTCCACTTAAACCTACTTGTCTCTTAGCATCTGCCCAACCTGACTCTATAAGAGGTCTTGTAACAGCAACTTCTCCTCCTAATAGTTTTGCTAGTTCTTCTACCATAGCCAAAT
The DNA here is from genome assembly GCF_002320975.1 of Clostridium sp. UBA1652. Classification (NCBI taxonomy): domain Bacteria; kingdom Bacillati; phylum Bacillota; class Clostridia; order Eubacteriales; family Clostridiaceae; genus Clostridium; species Clostridium sp. UBA1652. The sequence goes on along the minus strand of NZ_DCLI01000049.1, from coordinate 12,531 downwards.
CTTTTTCTGTTTTAACTCCTCTACCAGCTACTACTAGAACCTCAGCATCAGATATTCCAGTTTCAGCTTCCTTTTTAAATACTTCTAATACATCTATATTTGAAGCTAATTTTTCATCTTCTATAGTACATTTTATGATTTGTCCATTTACATCTTCACTTCTCTCTGGTGCTAGCATAACCTTATATCTAACAGTTGCAAGCTGTGGCCTAGAGTTAGGTGTAATAATTTGAGCCATAATATTTCCACCAAAAGCTGGTCTTATTTGAACTAAATCAGTATTTTCCTTTATATCTAGCACTGTACAATCTGCTGTTAATCCTGTTCTAAATCTAGCTGCAATTCTAGGAGCTAAACTTCTACCTACTGTAGTTGCACCTACTAATATAGCCGTTGGTTTTACTTTATTTATAAAATCTTCAAAAGCAGCTGTATAAGGTTCAATTCTGAATTCTTTTAACTTTTCACTATCATATACATAAACTTTGTCTACTCCATAATGAAGTAATTCTTCAGCTTTATCCTCTATATCATGTCCTACAAATACGCAATAAACTTCTTGATTAACCTTAGCTGCAAGCTCTCTTGCTTTACCTATAAGTTCAAATGTTACAGGATGTATATCTCCCTCTACATGGTCAACATATACTCCTACTCCCTTCCATAAACTCTTATCTACTGAAGGTTTCTTTTCTCCTTCTACATATTCAAATGCGCCTTCTGGTCCTTTTCTTACACAAAGTCTACACATTTTGCAGCTTGCGTTTATCTCTATATTATTATTAACTATATCCATAGCTCCAAAAGGACATAATTTTATTGCCTCACTTTTATTATCAATTTTTTCGTTATGAACTACTAACTTTGCCATAATATTTCCCCTCCTATATAAATCTTAATTCCTTAAGAGTGTGTGACATCTTTTCTACTATTTTTTCACCGTCTTCTTTCCACATTTCTCTATGACTATTTACTTCTGGTGGAAAAATTCTTTCAACTTGGGTTGGTGATCCATTAAGTCCATATTTCATTTCATCTTTATCTTCAAATTCATTTAAAGATATCATTCTAATTTCTCTATTTTTTGTTTCCATTTTCTTTTTAAAGGAAGGTAATCTTGGCTGATTTATATCCTTTTCTACTGTTATTAAACAAGGGAATTTTATTTCTGCAACTTCAATTGTGTTTGGCATATCCATTTCTACAACTAAAGCATTGTCTTTGGTTTCTTTTATATTTCTTACATTAGATATATGTGGTATATTTAGGTACTCTGCCATTTCTGGTCCAACTTGAGCTGTATCTCCGTCTGTAGTTTGTTTACCACAAAGGATTAAGTCAAAGTCACCTAATTTTCTTACTCCTTGAGAAATTGTGTAAGATGTTGCTAAAACATCAGCTCCTGCAAATTTTCTATCTGATATTATTGTCCCCTCATCTGCTCCCATAGCATAAGCTTCCATTATTACATCTTTGGCTTGAGGAGGTCCCATAGTAATAACTTTTATTGTACCACCTAACTTTTCCTTAAGTCTTACGGCTGTTTCTAAGGCATATAAGTCATAAGGATTCATCTTTGTGTCTATTCCATCTCTTTTTAAAACTCCAGTAACAGGATCTACTTCTACCTTTGATGTTCCTGGCACTTGTTTAATACAAACAACTATATTCATTATATAACTCCTCCATTTACTAATATATTTATTAATAGGTTTTACCCTAGATTCATCAAACTCCTAATAGCCCTCTTCCAAAGAAAACTATTATTCCTAGTATTATTACATATACTAAACAAAACTTTAATGTTGTATTTAATATAGTTCCTTCTTTACCACTTAATCCAGTAGCTGCTGTTGCTACTGCTATGCTTTGTGGGGATATCATCTTTCCTGCTGTTGCTCCTACTGTATTAGCTGCTGCAAGCCAATAAGGACTTAAACCTAATCCATTTGCTGCTTCTACCTGAAGCCCTCCAAATAAAACGTTTGCAGATGTGTCAGAGCCTGTTACAAAAGTTCCTAATGCACCTATTATTGGAGATATTATTGGATAGAATGGACCTGTAACTGCAACTAAAACTACAGCTATTGATTTAATCATTCCGCTATATTGCATTACCTTAGCTAATGCTACGATAGCTAATATAGTTATAAATGATTTGCTCATTTGTTTTATAGTTTGTCCTAAAATTTTTGTAATTCCTCCGAATGATAGTCCTTGAATAAATCCAGCTATATAAGTAGCTATGATAATTAAGGTGCCTGGTGCTGAAAGCCATTGGAAAGTATATGCTTTTCCGCCTTCACCTGTATACAAATGTACAGATGTTTTTATTGATGATAGCGGTCCATTTATTGTTGGTATTAAAGGTGAAGTTACTAATATAAATGTAAACACTAGTATAAATGGTAACCATGCCATAATCCCTTCTTTTAAACTAACTTTTTCTGCATCTTCTTTTGCTTTATCTTTATGGAACATTTTTGCCCAAAGAATTGTTACTCCCATAGAAACAACTGATCCTAATATAGCTGGCAATTCAGCTCCTAAGTATTTAGCTATGAATATTTGCGGTAATGCAAATGATAATCCTGATATTAATGAAATTCCTAATACTCCTTTTATTGCCTTAACACTTTTTCCTGTTATCATAACAAGTGCTATAGGTACAACTACAATAAGTACAAATAATTGCAATGAAACTGTGTATGATAGCGGTGCTACATCTATTCCTGTAACATTTGCTAATGTTGAAACAGGTAGTCCAATTGCTCCAAATGCTGTAGGCGTAGTATTTGCCATAAGACATATTACTGCAGCAAATATTGGTTCAAATCCTAATGCTACCATTATACTTGCTGGTATAGCAACTGCTGTTCCAAATCCAGCTATGGCCTCTAGGAATCCTCCAAACCCCCAAGCAAGTATTAAAACTAAAATTCTCTTATCTGTTGTAATGCCTGTCATCATTTTTTTAATTGTTTCCATTCCGCCTGTATGAAGGGTTAAATTGTAGGTAAATACAGCTGCAATGATTACTATCATTATTGGCCATAATCCCATCGCAAATCCTTCTAACGTTGCTCCTAATGCATGCGGTACTGAAACTTTCCAAACTAAAACTGCTAATACTATTGTTATAACTAAAGCTACAGGGATTGCTTTGTATCCTGGTATTTTCAATACACCTAATGATACCATTAGCCAAATTATCGGCAACAGTGCCAATACAAATAACAAATAACTATTCATTTTTCTTCCCCCTTTCAATATTGGTATCACCAATATTAAAATTGGTATTACCAATATCTCTATTTATATTGTAAACATTTTCTTAACAAAATGAAAGATAAATCTAAAAAAAAACAAGCGTATTTAATATTTTTATTAAATAGGCTTGTTTTTTTAAGATATGCTATCAATAATTGCAAAAAATATAGTTTATTTTTAAATATACTCAAAATTTATTGTTAAAAATATAACTATTTTTCCTATAATTACATCTTAACTGCTTTTTTTATGAGTTCATAATGTTTATTCATAACATCAACTATCTCTTCTTCACTTCTATTTCTAAGTGCTAAATATATACCTTCATGTATTTCCATAAGTTCATCATTGCTTTTAAACAGATTAATTATCTGACTTCTATATTCTTTTATAGATGCTTCTATCAATACCGATATAACATTTAATACATTTATTATTAATTTATTTCCACTTATAGTTGCTACTAAGCTATGTAATTCTTTATCTAATACACTATTCCTTTCTTCATCATCAGTTTCTTTCATCTCACTTATAATTGCACCTAATTTATCTAATTCATAGTCTTTTACATTTTTTACAGCAAGCTTACAACATTCCATTTCTAAAATTTCTCTTAAATTAAATATATCCTTAGGGCTACTTTCTTGAAGCATAAACATAACTGATAATGGCTCAAATAAAGACTTTTCAAAATCATTTTTTATATAGTTTCCAGCCCCTTGCTTGCTTTCTATAAGTCCTATAACCTCTAATGCTCTTATAGCTTCTCTTACAGATGTTCTTGATACTTTTAAATTCTCTGCAAGTTCTCTTTCCGTTGGAAGTTTGTCTCCTGTTTTTAATTCTTTTCTGAATACTTTATCTTTTATATAATCAATAACTATTTTATATGCTTTTGTATTTTTTACTTCCATACTTTTTCCCTCATTTCATACTTTATATAATCTATTATATACTAAAAGGTGCTGGAAAAAATTAAAAATCCTTCAACACCCTTTAAGTATTTATTAATTTAGTTTTCGCTTAATTGTGCCAAAAATATGTTTATGAATTCCTGAATATCTCCATCCATTACACCACTTACGTTTGAGGTTTCATAGTTTGTTCTATGATCCTTAACCATAGAATAAGGATGAAATACATAAGATCTGATTTGGCTTCCCCATCCCATATCCTTAAGCTCACCAGTTAAGTCTTCTATTTTATCCTTATGAGCTCTTTCTTTAAGTTCAACCAATTTAGCTTTAAGCATACTCATTGCAGTTTCTCTATTTTGTATCTGGCTTCGTTCATTTTGACATTGTACTATTACCCCTGTAGGAATATGAGTTATTCTTACTGCAGAGTCTGTTGTATTAACATGCTGTCCACCTGCTCCACTAGCCCTATAGGTATCAATCCTTAAATCTACTGGATTTATTTCTATGTCTTGCTCTTTTGTAAGCTCTGGCAATATTTCTACTGACGAAAAAGAAGTTTGCCTTTTACCATTAGCATTAAATGGTGATATTCTAACTAGTCTATGAATTCCTTTTTCTGCTTTTAAGTATCCGTAAGCATATTCTCCCTCTACTCTTAGAGTTACACTTTTTATTCCTGCCTCATCACCTTCTAAGTACTCTAGTGTTTGAAGTTTATATCCCCTCTTGTCACAATAACGTGTATACATTCTAAGAAGCATTTCTGTCCAATCATTTGCATCAGTTCCGCCAACCCCTGTATGAAGAGTTAGTATAGCATTATTTCTATCATACTCTCCTGAAAGAAGTATTTGAATCTTTAGATTTTCTATTTCCTTAGATATACCTTTAACTTCTCCTATTATCTCTTTAGGAGTTTCTTCATCATCATCTTCTAACAATTCAAATAATATCTCAACATCTTCAACTCTCGTATTTAAAGAACTAAAATAATCTAATTTATCTTTTATTCTTTTAGCTTCTTGAGTTATTTCTCCAGCTTTATTAACATCCTCCCAAAAAGAGGTTTCCTGCATTTTAAATTCTAGTTCTTCAAGCTTTTTCTTTAATCCACTTAGGTCAAAGTGAAGCCCCCATTTCTTTTAAATTTTCTTTTATTAGTTTTAGTCTGCTTATAGAATTTTCTAACTCTAATATCATAAAAAAATCACCACTTTCTTCATTTCTTTAATAAAGGAAAAAATTCAGACATGCTGAATTTTTCCTAGATGTTACTATATATTATATAGAAGTTCTTCCGTGACAGTTTTTATATTTTTTGCCTGATCCACATGGGCAAGGATCATTTCTTCCTACCTTTTTATCTTTTTTTACTGGTTCTTGTTTAAGATCTTCTGGTTGTTCTCCATGAGATGCTCCAGTTTCTTTTATTACTCTTTCTCTTTCTGGTTTCTTTTCAACTCTAACATGGAATAATAACTTTATAGTTTCTACCTTTATGTTTTCTATCATTTCTTCAAACATTGCAGAACCCTCAAATTGATATGCTTGAGTTGGATTTTGTTGTTTATATGCTCTAAGCCCTATACCTTGTTTTAAGTGATCCATACTATCTATATGATCCATCCACTTAGTATCAACTACTCTTAAAAGAACTACTCTTTCAATCTCTCTAATTTGTTCTTCTCCAAATTCGAGTTCTTTTCCTTCATATATGTCTTTAGCTTTTTTAAGTATAGCTTCTTTTATTTCATCATTTGAAAGTTTAGCTAATGTATCTACATCAAAGCTTCCATGTGGTAAGAATATTTCTTCTAAATAAGCAAGCAATTTCTTGATTTCTTCTTCTATTTTATCTGTTGCATTTTCTAAGTGAGCATCTACAGATCCATCTATAAGTTCTTTTAACATATCTTGAACTTGTTCTTTAAGATTTTCACCTTCTAAAACTTCAGATCTTTGTTTGTAGATAACTTCTCTTTGCATATTCATAACATCATCATAGCCAAGTAAAGTTTTTCTTATATCAAAGTTATTTCCTTCAACTTTCTTTTGTGCATTTTCAATAGATTTTGAAACCATTTTACTCTCAATAGCTTCATCATCAGTAAATCCAAACTTCTCTATCATTGGTGTTATTTTTTCTGCACCAAATATTCTCATTAAGTCATCTTCTAATGAAATATAGAATCTTGATGATCCTGGATCTCCTTGTCTTCCTGCACGTCCTCTAAGCTGATTATCTATTCTTCTAGATTCATGTCTTTCAGTACCTATTATCTTTAATCCACCTACGTCTGTAACACCTTCTCCAAGTTTAATATCAGTACCTCTACCAGCCATATTAGTAGCTATTGTTACTGTACCTCTTTCACCTGCATGAGAAACTATTTCAGCTTCTTGCTCATGGTATTTAGCATTTAATACTCTATGAGGAATTCCTTTTCTCTTTAAAAGTTCAGATAAAACTTCTGATTTTTCTATACTTACTGTACCTACTAGAACAGGCTGACCTGTTTGATAAGTTTCTGTTATTTCTTCTACTACAGCTAAGAACTTACCTTTTTCTGTTTTATATACTACGTCAGGTAAATCTTGTCTTGCTATAGGCATATGTGTAGGTATTACAATAACGTCTAGGTTATATATTTCTCTAAACTCCAATTCTTCTGTTAAAGCAGTACCTGTCATACCTGATAATTTATCATACATTCTAAAGTAGTTTTGGAATGTAATAGTTGCTAAAGTTTTTGATTCTCTCTCAACTTTAACGCCTTCTTTTGCTTCTATAGCTTGGTGAAGACCATCTGAATATCTTCTTCCTTCCATAAGTCTTCCTGTAAATTCATCAACTATTATAACTTCTCCATCTTTAACCATGTAATCTTTATCTCTTTTCATTACATAATTAGCTTTAAGAGCTTGAGTTATGTAATGTTGAAGTTCTATATTAGCTGCATCTGCATAGTTATCAACTTTGAAAGCACCTTCAGCCATTTCAACACCTGCTTCTGTAAGCATTGCTGCATTAGCTTTTTCATCTATTGTAAAATGCTCTTCTTTATTTAGTCTTTTTACGAAATAATCTGCTATTTTATAAAACTCTGTAGACTTTTCCCCTGCTCCAGAAATTATAAGCGGAGTTCTAGCTTCATCTATTAAAATTGAGTCAACTTCATCCACTATGGCAAAGTTTAACTTTCTTTGAACTCTTTCTTCTTTATAAATTACCATGTTATCTCTTAGGTAATCAAATCCATATTCATTATTTGTTCCATAAGTTATATCAGCTGCATAAGCAGTTCTTCTTTGATCATTGTTTAATCCATGAACTATTACACCAGTAGTTAATCCTAAAAATTCATAAACTTTCCCCATCCAGTCTCTATCTCTTTTTGCTAGGTAGTCATTTACTGTTACAATATGAACCCCATTACCTGATAAAGCATTTAGATAAGCAGGAAGTGTAGCAACAAGTGTTTTACCTTCCCCTGTTTTCATCTCTGAAATTCTACCTTGGTGTAAAACTATACCACCAATTAATTGTTCTCTATAATGTTTCATTCCAAGTGTTCTAGAAGCTGCTTCTCTAACAACTGCAAAGGCTTCTGGAAGTATATGATCTAAAGATTCCCCATTTTGTACTCTTTCCTTAAACTCATCTGTTTTTCCTCTAAGTTCATCATCACTTAAAGCTTCCATAGCCGCTCCTAATGAATCTATCTTATCTACAATAGGTCTTATCCTTTTTACTTCTCTCTCACTATAATTTCCAAATAACTTATTTAGTAATCCCATTAATCGATCCTCGCAATCTATATTTTATTTACCGATACACTTTATAAATTATATCACTTATTTATTATAATAATCAACCAAAAACCTTTAAGTATAGTATTTTTAGAGGTTTTTGGTAAAAAAATAAAACCTCCTAATATAAGAAGGTCTTATTTTCTATTCTTTTTCTACTAAAACAACCCCTACGAGTCCTGGTCCACTATGAACTCCTGATACAGGGCTGATATCTCCACCATAATTAACAGAGCTTACATTATCTATTTTTTCAAATTGATCTATCATATATTTGCAATCCTCATCTGAGCAACCATTTAATACAATTATATCATGCTCTTTGTCGTTAACAATCTCTTTAACTATATTAACCATTTTATTTAATGATTGTTTTCTACCTCTTACCTTACTATGAGTGAAGTATCTTCCCTCATCATCCACAGCTACAATTGGCTTTAAATTCAATAAATCTCCTATGGTTCCGGATATTCTACCGATTCTTCCACCCTTTCTTAAATATTCTAATGTTCCAACTACAAAAAATAATTTAACCTTTTTCCTTAATTCAGGCAATATATTTTTTATATAGTTGAAGTCTTTTCCTTGTTCTATAAGTTCTGCACATTTTTTTACAAGTATTCCTTCTCCCCAAGATATAGTCTTAGAATCATACACAAAAGATTCAATATTATCATGGTTTTCACTTACAAGTCTTAAAGCATTACTAATTCCAGATAATCCACTTGATAATGTTATAGCTATCGCATGGGTATATCCTTCCTTCTCTAACTCATCATATAGGTCTTCCATATCTTGAGCTAATGGTAATGAGGATGTTGGAATTTCTTTTTCAAAGTTATCATAAACTTCTTTCGGAGTAATTTCATATTTATCTTTATACTCACGATCCTTATATATAATTCTAAAAGGTAGAATTTTTATATTGTACTTTTCTATAATATCTTGAGGCAAATCACTAGTTGTATCTGTTATTAATGCAATTTTCTCCATTGGTTTCCTCCTAAAATGTTTATGCTACAATTATATCATTATTGATAACCTTATCAATAGCTATATAGTTTTTTTAAGAAAAATAAAATATTTTTAGACATAAAAAAAGAGCTTTTCAGCTCTTTTTAATACATTTCTGGTTCAATCAGACCATATTGTCCGTCTTTTCTCTTATATACAACATTCATATCGTTTGATTCAGAATCTTGGAATACAAAGAAGTTATGCCCTAAAAGTTCCATTTGTAGAATTGCTTCTTCAGTTGACATTGGTTTAACACTAAATCTTTTAGTTTTAACTACATTAAATTCTTCGTCATTATCATCATTTTCTGCTGCTACTTCATTAAATGATGCATATCTTAATGAATCAGCTCCATGATTTCTTCTAGAAAGCTTTGTTCTTTGTTTTCTTATTTGTCTTTCTAACTTTTCTTCTACTAAATCTATAGATTTATATAAATCATCTGTTGCTTCTTCTCCTCTTAATATAACTCCATTAAAAGGAATAGTAACTTCTATTATTTGTCTATTTTTTTGTACACTTAAGGTTGCCCTTGCCTCTACTTCTGGGTTAAAGTATTTTCCAAGCTTTGATATCTTTTTTTCTACTGTTTCCTTCAAGGCCTTTGTTAATTCAATATTTTTTGCTATTACAGTTACTTTCATAAAGTCAACCCCTTCCACCCTTAACTATTAATTAGTTAAGAACCTGTTTGTTATAAACATTTTACAGCTTATTCTACATAATTTCAACTCGTTTTTTCTGAATTTACAGAATATTAAGAGAGTTTTTCTTCTTCAATCTTCTTCATACTTAGTTATTCCCTATATTACATCTTTATGTATATGTTTTCATTGGCTTTTTAATTATAATTTATTATCAAAATATATATTTAATATTTTTATATTTAAAAAAACAAAAAAAAAAAGTCCTAAAAGACTGTTATACCGCATGATATATTGTATTGAGACTAGCTGACCTGGTCTTTGACCCCACACTCGCCTTTTGTCTAAAATGATTTTATAGATTTAGTTACCTTATGCTAAAGCCAGTGTTTTCAATGGTTAACCCCCTATAGCTTAAAATAGGATATTTACACTATATTCTGACTAGGTTGTTAATTAGTAGTTAAATAGAAAACGAGATGAAATCTTAATTTAAAGATTTCACCTCCATCTATTTATTGTATATTAATTCATATTTAAAACATTATTATTCAAAAAAAATATATAAGCTCAACTGAATATATCCTTAATGTATAAACTCAAATTTATATTCTCTCAAGCAACTCTCTTTTCTTCTGACTAAACTCTTCATCTGATAGTATTCCCATATCTTTTAAATCTGCTAGTTTTTTAATTTGTTCCGGAATATCTATAGATTTACTCTCTCCAATTACTTCATTTTTTTCTTTTATAATAGGACCATTATTTTCAAGAATTTTCAGCATAGCACTTTTAGCAGCTTCAACAACTACTTTCCTTGATTGTATATCAACTTCTATACTTCTATGATTAGAAAATATCTGTATAACACCTATTTTACTTAATCTATATGATGCTATTTCTTCTTTATATATTTGTTCAATGTGTCCACCTAAATATCTATTAGCGTGGAAAACTCGCCTTGGCGTAATTACAAATATACCAGGATTTTTATTTTTAAGATCTAAATGATTAGCCTTGAATTTATCTTTTTCACTAGTTGTTGATATATTTGCGTTACCTGGATATATGAACAAAACTTCTTCATTAGGAGATAAATACTCCTCTGCACACTCATATTGACCTTTAAATCCAAACTTAGGCAATTTCAAACTCTTAATTAAATCCTCAATATCTTTTCTCATAGCTCTCCCCCATAAAATATGTATAAGTAAAATATACCATAATATAGTAAGTTTTTATATAGAAAAACCCTCCGAGTTTGGAGGGTTAATTATTTCTATTATACAGATTCCTATTCTAATTTGATGAATAGACAATTTTAAAACCAGGTCTTAAATTATTGAAATTCATATAATCTATCAACTTATCATGAAGTAATCGACCTACTAATATGCATGGTGCTATTCCTAGGTCTTGCGCATATACTAAAATTTGAAACTTACTTTGATAATCATAGTTTTGAACAAAGTAATCATATTTCTCTTTAGGAATTAGATAGTCACTTGCAATCAAATCAGCTTCATCTTCTTCAGTATCCGTTTCACAATTAATATGAAATTCCTTCTTTGTGTGATGTATTAGATGTGCTAACTCGTGGAAAAATGTAAACCAAAAAATATCAGCTTTTCTTCCACGTACACTTAATGCTAAGACTGCTTTATCATGCTTCCATATAGTTGCTCCCTGAATGTACGTCTTTGGCAAAGATTCAACCAAGACCAAAGCTACTCCACAATCAGAACATAGTTGCTTCATCTTAGGATAAAAAACCTCTGGATCTTCTAATGTGAGTTTTCTGAATTCAGGTATTAACTTTCTTAACTTTGTCTTGTTAAATTCAGATACTTCTACTTTATTCCCTTGTATCTCAGCTTTCCTTAACCAAGCTAGAACTCCAAAATCAGATATAGAATTATTTGTTTTCCCTTGTCTAAAGCTTACACTATACGTATTTTTTATTAATCCTAGTGAAGCTACCCCAAAATAATTTCTAGTATTCATAACTCTTTCATTCTTATCTTTAGTAGGCTCTACCCAGCCAAACTTGCTCATCTCATTGTAAGGAATATCTTTTAAAATTTCTAAATCCACATTAATTTCTTCAAGGCTCTTCAATCTAGCCTTGTCTAATTGATATCCTGATTCTAAATCCATCCAAAACTCTGCACTAGGACCAATAACAACTTCTAACTTCAATGCAGTATCATAAGTTATTGGTGCTGAGCCATTTATTATATTACTTAAATGTTTAGGAGTAATTCCAAGTCTAGCAGCAAGCTCTAACTGATTCATACCTAGAAACTCCATATTCTCCCTAATAGTTTCACCTGGAGGTATTGCAATAATCGGCATAAAATTATTTTCCTTTTTGCTTACCATGATAATCAATCACCTCCTCAATTCTTACAATGTTAATACCTTGCAAATCATTTAAACTTACTCCACCATCAACCAAAGGAGTAAACACTAATCTAAATGGGTGAACTAAATCCACAGCATACTCATCTGCTCTTTTTCCATCAAGTCTATGAAGTCTAGCAGCTGGCAGTTTCTGTATGTCTAATAAGTTTTTAGCTCTATTTAATTCCATAACTCTTTGAGTTAATTTGCGCCCCATTATAGAACCATATTCCTTTTGTGCTACAGCAGGGTTTTCACATTGTTTTTTTATCTTATTTGTCTTAAACTCTAATATCATTATATGCTAGTATCCCCCATTTAGTCAATTTTTATTAACCTATCAAGTTAATTTTTTCATTATTTTTATACTATTTTTTGAGTTATATGTAACTATTCTAACATATTTTTTATATTTTTTGTCATTAAATCCAATATTTTATGATAAATAGTCAAGTACCACCGGCTCA